>JAGVWD010000049.1 GCA_018304445.1 Candidatus Iainarchaeum sp.
CGATTTGAGGTAAAACGATAATTGAGATAGAAATAACTAGCAAGAGTAGGATTAATCTACCTACTTTATTAACCATTTTAATTCCCAGACATGAAGACTTTAAAAATATTTAGTTTTTTATAGAGGAAAAGGATTATTTGTGAATAACTCGCGCTTCTAACTAAGAATAATGGAAGAAAGGTTTTGAATTAATCACTTTCATCATTCTTTGATAAGGAGCATATGTTTCAAGAGATTTTGGACTGTATTCATTAGAAAATTCTATGCTGCTTAAAAAAGAATTGATTCAAAGAGAATACGCCAGGGCCCGGAATTTCAGGTTTTTAGTGGAAAACATAATAGAATTATCAAAAACATGTTTTCCACTAACATTTGAAGTCGTGTATTGATAGAAAGATTACGACTTCAAATATTTGAGCGAAAACCTTTTGAACCGGGATACCTTTTCAGGTCCTCGTTGCTCAAACGAGGCGCTGAACCAGATACAGCTTCCCTGGCGCATTATTCCATACTTTTGCTTTCTTCATATGAATGTCTGAGAAAAAATCGGAAGAGTTTCGAATTTGATGAATACTTTTTGAAATAAAGAAATAAAAACATAAAATTTACAGAATTATGATTGAAATATAAATCCCCGTTGCCGTAACCTGCCCTTTTTGTACCCCTAAGAGGGGGACTTTATCTTTCCTGCTGTAGTTGATAGTGGTGTGTCTATTAGAGTAAACGTTCTTTGCATTCTTATCAAACTTGAACAGTTTCTCTTTTAGTCAGAATAATTGGATTCTTGATTCTGCTTCTTTTGGGTCGTAAGTGGAGGGGAAGGGCATAATGTATTGGATTAATATTGGATTCATAAGGGTTATCGGAGGATTTATGTTATGAACGAAAGATATATGTGTGCATAACCTTTGTAGATATCACCAAAAAAAGTACCCCTGAGGAGGGGATGTCAAAAGGGATTTAAAGACTGCCTTAGCAGTCGTGCTATCTTTTCCTATATCCGAACTTTTTGTCATATTCCTTATGGTCCATAAACTCAAGCAGGACAGAAATTATTTCGAATTCGTTGCCGACTATGGTATATATCATCCGCCAATAATCGGGAAGGTTTATTTTCCATAAGTTGCTGACTCCATATTGATCAACATATTCTTTCGGAATTTGTTTTTTCGAAATTTGAATGCCTCTATGCATGTCAATGAGGAGATTGTCTTTCTCCCTTTCAATTGCCTTGAGGAGCTGCATATGGAATTTATTTTCTTTCTCACTGATTGTTTCGCGCAGTCTTTTGAGCTGTTCCTCAAACAGGGGCGAGTACTTGACGGTTATTGTCTTGGAAGTCTTCATAAAATTAAGCCTTAACGCTTCTTTCCAGCAATTTTTTCATCTTTGGGTTTTCGTTATGCACCCATAGAACTCCCTTACTTCCCATCATGATGGCTCCTTTCTCTTCCAAATAATCTAAAATGATGTTGAGAGTTTGCCTCATGATTTGCTTTGGCAGCCTTCTCTGAAGTTCGCTTTTTGAAATGGCAAGTTCTGCGTTTTTCAGGGTTTTCTCTACCATAAGCACAGTATCCAGCCTCGGATAATGCAATACTTTTTGTGTCATCGTGCAACCTCTATATAAATCTATATATATATCAACTTATATATAAATATTTTTGTTAAATAAGGGCCGCTGGGGGGAAATTGTCTGCAAATTGGCAAAAAAGGATCCCCGCTGCCGGATTTGAACCAGCAACCTTTCGGGAACGGCTGGCCCTTGTTCATTCATTCCCATGCGGGATAGTCCGAGGGCATCTACAGCCGAACGCTCTGCCGTTGAGCTAAAAGTGGACGCTATTTGTTTATAAATATTGATGCAAAAACAAAAATTTCCGATATGAGCCCGTCTTTTCGGAAAATCTGGCTTGCAGTCGAAATTATTGCGGAAATCCCTTGCGAAAGCATATGAAAGAATTAAAAATAAAATATCTTGGCGGCGCTGGCAATCTGGTTGCCGACAAGGTTGAAACCCTTGTGCCTGTAAAAGGCTTCGGGGTTCAAATACTTTTCGGTATTTTCCGGAAGGATGAAAATCCCCGCGCCGCCGACCCTTTTCATAAGTATTGATGCAAAAGTTAAAATATCAAGTGCAAAAAACAAATTGCGGTGGATAAGTGACATTTTTCTCAAATGCGAAGATTGAATACATTGCCGACCCTGAACATCAAGAGCAGCTTGAACAGTTACTTAATGGTATCCCGTTGTTCTATAGCTGTGAAAGAAGACGGCAATGGACTAAGTCCTTCTTTGCAAATTTCTCTTGATGGAAATAGAGTCTTAATCCGGCCGTATGGTTGCGATATTTCATCATACACTATTGCAGGAAGCCCGACGGAACACATCCCGATTGGCTCGATACAAGAAATTGATATTTTTGGTTACAAATATCTCCTCATAAACAGCAGAATTTGAGAGAAAGTTTATAAGCTAATATTTCCAGATTATTTGCATGGGTGATAGGGCACAGGCATCTGTAGAATTTCTGATGGTTCTTGGTTTAGGAATGGTAATTTTGCTTCCTGCCACTCTGCTTTTCTACCAATATAGTCAGAATTCAAATGATGAGCTTAAATTCGGACAGCTAACAAGGATTGGCAATGACATTACAAACCAGGCAGAAAAAGTCTATTATTACTCGGATCCATCAAAGATCGAAATCGAGGGAATTATGCCTTCTGACGTTTACAATTTAACTTTGCAGACAGACTGGCCAAATAAGGTAAACATAATCACGTTCTGGATAAGAAGCGGAGGAAAAAATCAATCATTTCCTTTTCTTTCCAGAGTAAATATCAACGGCACATTTTCACCCCGAGCCTTCTCAGCTGGAAAAAAAAGAATTTCCTTGGAAGTTAAAAAAACAGGCAACACTCCTTATGTTGAAATCCGCTTCCTATAAAGGACAGACCTCGATAGAGGCTGCAATGCTGTTCTCATTCATGGTTCTTGCGCTAACTGTTTTCCTTTTGGTAATTGGCAACCAGTACGTTACCGCACAGGAAAATAGGCTTAGGGCACAGCTAAAAGATGTCACGGCGATGATTGAAACTGAATTAAGCCTTGGCGTAACATCTCAAAATGGATATTATCGTCAATTCGAAATCCCCAATTTGGCTGGCGGCGTTCCATTTTCGATTCAATTTCTCAACTCGCAGCAGCTTGGCCCACCTGGTAGCCCGGCTAATTATTCCGAAGTTATTTTGTCATTCCAAAACTCGTCGGTTCAATTCGAAACCTATATATATCTGCCAGACAATGTAGATGGTAATATATCTCATGGACAAGTTGAAGTAAAAAAACAAAACGGGTTGCTTTACATAAGAAACACAACAGGATGAGAAAGCACAGACATCATAAAATCCAGCGAACCCTGAGAAATAAAGTTAACCATGAGAACATAGAGCATAAAGTCTTTTACGCGCTTCTAATTATCATTGCAATTATCATCGGATTTTTTGTTGTAACGACTTATAGTCCAAAGCCCACAAACGGGAATGATGTTCTCGAAAAGATTGCCATGGGGCAGGGAGCTGCATTTCTAAGAGACAACCAAGTAGATACTATCGCACTTGAACAATTTGACCAGAAATACTACCAGCTAAAGTCGCAAAATGGCATTAGTTCTGATTTCTATGTTTATTTTGAGGACCAGAACGGCAATGTCATAAATGTGGATGGGAAAAAGTGTTTTGGTTACGAAGGAGCAAAGGAAACTGATCCGAAGTGCAGGTAAAATAGACCGTATACATTCTTAGCAAGCTTTTTAAATAATATTGAACTCCGCAGATGTATATGGCAAGGATGCGCAAAGGAATTGCTTACCGCAAGTTTGAAAGGCCCAATACTCGAATATCTAAATTCAGAACTCTTTCCTATGTCCGAATAGACCCGCATATCAAGATAGCCCGTTTCGAGATGGGTGAGCCAAATAAGAAATTCAGCTATACTTTGAATCTTGTAAGCAAATCACCTGTCCAGATAAGGCAGGAATCCATTGAATCTGCAAGAATGACAAGCTCAAGGTATTTGGAAAAAAATCTGACTAAGGCAGACTATTTCATGAAAGTCAGAATCTATCCATTTCACATTCTAAGGGAAAACCCTTTAGCGGCAGGAGCCGGCGCAGACAGAATGAGCACAGGAATGCAGCGCTCATTTGGCAAGCCAATAGGAGTTGCTGCTCAAGTTCGAAAGGGCCAAACAATATTTTCCCTCTCAGTTGAGAAGAACAACCTTGAAGTTGCAAGAAAAGCGTTAAATCGTGCAGCTACCAAGGTACCATGCTCTTGCATGATTGAAGAGGTTGTTGCTAAATGAGCCCAAAAAAATCAGATTCGCCCATAAAGGCGTTCAGATTCAGAAAATTTGTCCTCGGCTTTGCTATTGGAATAATTTTTACTCTCTTTGTTTTTTATGGAATAAGGACTTTTTATGAAGAGCCAGACTGGAATAAAATGTGCGCAGGCAGAGACCCGTATGCATATCCTATCGGGAAAGAGCCTTTTACAATCAACCAATCGCGTTGCGAAGCTTTGGTGGGAACAATTGACGACTTGCAATGTGAACCGCAATACCGGACTTCGATATACAATAGCACACTTGACTGCTATGTGCCAATTTGCAACACCTGCCAGCAGGAATTTGATGATGCAAGAGAAAAATACGATAGCAATGTATTCATAATCTCAATTGTTGCAGGTGCGGCAGCATTAATCATAGGAGTTATTCTTGGCGTTGAGGCAGTTGGCTCCGGCCTGATGTTTGGAGGAGTGCTTACAATAATGGTTGGCGTTATAAGAAATTGGGGGCATCTTGGCAATATAGTTAGATTTGCCATACTTGGGATAGTTTTAGCTGGTTTAATCTGGATAGGATACAAGAAACTTAAAGATTAGCTCTGTTCTTAACTCAATATGATGAGTTTATCGTATAACAAAATTTATATAAAATGCACCATTATTTGTCTAAAAACAGGCTTAGAATGAAAAAAACTTACTTCATCTTATCAGTGATGTTTCTGATAGTAGGGCTTATGCTAGTTGCTGCGCCAAAGGAGGGCAAAAGGGTTATTGCCCATAACGAGAAGGAAATTGGAGCTGCTTTGGAAAAAGGTTGTAAAGTAGTAAGTAACGCCAGAACGTTAAAGGCACTGCAATGCCCTGAAAATGCAGCATCTGAATTAGGCCTGCAGGAAGACATCAGGATGTTTGCAATGGACGCAAAGGCAAATACACAAATAAGGAGCAATTTAGTGCAGGCATCAGGAAATGTCGGAACTGGCAGGAAAATAGTGGTTCTTGACACAGGTTACAATTACAACCATCCTGAATTAAGCTCTAGTTACCTAGGAGGGAAGGATTTTGTCAATAATGACAACGATCCGATTGATGACAACGGGCATGGAAGCCATGTTGCGGGCATAATTACAGCAGATGGAATAAACACAAACGCCAAGGGAGTTGCACCTGGTGCAGGAGTAATATCTGGAAAGGTTCTTGACTCTTCAGGCTCTGGTTATTTCAGCGATGTTGTTGCTGCGGTATATTGGGCGGTAGATGGTGAGGACGGAGTTGCAGGCGATGTCTGCAACACAGACAATTCAACAAACCAAACTACCTGCACTAATGATGACTTCAATGCAGATGCGATAAGCATCAGTTTGGGAACATCACCACCTTACACATACAAAGGATTTTGCGATAATGTCTTGCCAGATTTGACAAGTGCAATTAAATACGCAAGAAATAGAAATGTAATCGTTGTTGTGGCAGCAGGCAACAGCGGAAGCTCAGGTGTTTCGATTCCGGGGTGCATAAGCTATTCTGCAACAGTTGGTGCAGTAGACAGCAGGGATAAAATAGCCTCATGGTCTGGAAAAGGAAATGCAGTTGATATCTCAGCTCCTGGCGTAAGCATATATTCGTCTTGGCTTGGAACATCTTACAAGACGGCAAGCGGCACAAGCATGGCAACTCCCATGGTAAGCGGAACAGCAGCTTTAGTCAAATTTGCCCATCCAGAATATACAGCAGCCCAAGTAGAAAGTGCATTGTTCAATACAGCCAAAGATTTAGGAAAGGCGGGCAAAGACACGAGTTATGGTTGGGGCAGAGTCGATGCGTACAAAGCAGTAAACTAAAAGTTTATTTTCTAACAAACTTATAGGCGCTTTCGGCAGCGGCCCACGCCTGTGCGATTATTTCCGGCGCCATTGCGTTTTTTGTTGAGAGAACTTCCCCGCAGGCAAATATCCCTTTATGGGAAGTTTTCATTTCCGAATCGACTACAATTCCATCACTAATTTGCACTGGGGCTTTTAGAAATGATAATTGAGGCGCACCCCGCTGTGTTAAGACCAGCCCGGATAATTTTATTTGTTGCCCTCTATCGAGCATTATCGACTCAAGCGATAATGAACCAATTACTTGCTTGATGTTTGTATTTAGATGCTGCTCAATGCGAAGAGTCCTATTTAATCTTTCATTTGCCAGAGGAGTTGCATTTAATCTGGGAGATGAGGATATCAGATGGACCTTTTCACACGAATTTGCAAGCCATAATGCGACAGCCGCCGCTCTTTGATCATGACCGTTTACTGCAACAATTCCGCCTTTAAGCTGCCCATAATCTGTAATTGGATTTGTTGTGATGCCTTTTCCAAGAAATTCTTCCTCGCCCATTACTTCAAGCATCTTTGCAGGCCTTCCGCATGCAATAATAACCACCTTCGCCTTGTGTTTTTCTCCTGAATGGTCTGTGACATTAAATAAAGTGAAGCCCGACCTAATTTCTATTATTTCGGCTTCACGGGATTCGACTCCCAGCGATGCAGCCTGTTCTGCAAGTTTCTTTGCAAGCTCTGGCCCAAAGACAGCCCCGACACCTGGCAGCGTGTCGATTATCGGTGTTTCAAGAAGGCTGCCCCCAAGACGCCTCGAAACTAACATTGTCGAAAGATTATGCTGCCGACAAGCAACTGCAGCAGATAGCCCTGCCAGTCCGCCGCCGACTATTAGCACATCATGCATAGAACTTTTTTGATTCACCAATATTTAATCTTTGCCAGTAATAATTATTAACTATCCATAAAACACTAGCTTCATGCGCCAATATATCGACCTTCACATCCATGGCAGGTATGCCCGTGCAACAAGCAGGGATTTGGGGATCAATACGCTAGAGAAATGGGGAAAAACAAAAGGCCTGACTATTTTGGGAACAGGCGACTTTACGCACCCGAAATGGTTTGATGAAATTACAAAGCTGACAAAAGAAGATGAAAATGGAATTCTTTCTTCCAAAGGCGGAATTCTTCCAAAGGCGGAATGAAATTTATCTGGCAGACCGAGATTTCTTTTATTTTCACTCAAGGTGGCAAAGGAAGAAGAGTGCATCTTGTTGTTCTTGCACCAAATAGGCAGGTTGTCGAGCAAATCATTGAGGCGATGCTAAAAAGGGGGAGAGTTGACTATGATGGAAGACCGGTTTTTGGAATGAGCTGCATAGAGTTTGTTGATTTGATGATGGGCATTTCAAAAGACATTGAAATAATTCCTGCGCATGCATGGACACCTTGGTTTAGCGTCTTTGGCTCGAACTCTGGTTTTAATAGCTTAAAAGAATGCTTTGAGGAAAAAGAAAGATTCATTCATTCAATCGAAACAGGAATGTCTTCAGACCCTGCAATGAACTGGAGGCTAAGCCAGCTTGATGGAATAACTTTGACTTCAAACTCGGATGCTCATAGCTTCTGGCCTTGGAGAATAGGAAGGGAATGCAATGTCATGGATATTGAAGAATTGAGTTATGACGCCATAATCAAAAGCATAAGGACACAGAATAATTTTGTTGAAACTATAGAAGTTGACCCTGGCTATGGAAAATACCATTTTGACGGCCATAGAGCTTGCAATGTGTCCTTGTCGCCAAAGGAAACAAATAAGCTCGAAGGAATCTGCCCAGTGTGCAAAAAAAAATTAACCATAGGCGTGCTAAGCCGCATTGAGGAATTGGCTGACAGAAAAGAAGGGTTTGTGCCAACAGGCGCAGTACCTTTTAGAAAACTGCTTCCCTTAAGCGAGGTAATTGCCGCCGCAAATGGATGGCCTGTTGCAGGCAAAAAAACCTGGGAAATTTACAATAAGCTTCTTTTGACTTTTGGAAATGAATTTGCCGCGTTGCTTGATGCAGGCAAAGAAGAGCTTCCTAAAGTCGTAAATGAAAAAACATACAAGGCAATTCTCGCAAACCGCCAAGGAAAAATAAAAGTAAAGCCGGGCTACGACGGATTGTATGGCATTCCCTTGATAGAAGAAACAACAGTTTCCAAAGAGGTTAAGACCCTCGACGAGTTTTGAGTTTTTTATCGCTTGAACGTATTATGAATGCCCCTAGCAAAAATAAAACTACTGCAGCGAAAAGGACTTTAATCAATGTTGTAAAGAAAACATCGTAATGCAGCTGAAAGGTATAAACGCGCAAAAGCGCAGAAGGATAGGGAAACAGGTAATTTCCCTGCGGGAAAAGGACTACATGGAACAAATCAAATAAAGGCTCGAAAAATAAAGAGGCGATGCCAATTACTGCCACAAATAGCAAGGCAGTTATTCCCGCAGCTTTGTAAACTCTGCCAATATCTCTAAATGGATTTTTGCTTTTCCAGGCAAGAAAACCCATTAGAATTAGCCATAGACCTACAAGCATTCTTCTAACATTTATTGCAAATCTTATTCTGTATTTTACATCTTCCATGTGGCTTATTTCTGCTGGCGTCAAATAAGAGAGATTCAAATTAGGAATTTTATTTTCATCGAAGAGAAGAACCGCTTCAGTCATGTTGTCTGGAAGAAAAGTGCCTTCACGCTCATAAATCCCAAGCCTCTTGAATTCGCTTTTGTAAAACGACCTGTCAAAAAATGTCGATTCGAAGGCCAAAAGACACGTTAATATTGTGGTGGTAATTGCCAATGCAATTATGAAATATTTGTTCATTAATGGAAATCTTTAAGTGCCCTGTAATAAATTTTGCGAAAATGGACGGCATAATAAGGCAGCTGCAAAAAATCCTAGGACGTGCCGGGGGAACAGAGATGTTTGTTGAAAAACCAGGCAGCCGATCAGTGCCTTTTTCCCTTGAAAATTTTCGAACACTGCCAAACACAATTTCAAGGAAAACTTTTTTTGTTGACGGAGGACAGGCCGTTCTTTTCGAAACAGCCGAGATGGTAATTGGCTTAATTAGAATAGCGGTCATAAGCCAGAATGGAGCAGAAACAAATTTAGTGCAAAGAGAGCAATATTATATCATCATTCATACAATTATGACAGAAAATGGGCTTCTCTACGAAGCTGTAATCGAAGGAAAATCCTTCATAATAAATCCGCATGATGCTGCATTAAAGGATGGAATTGTTAGGGCTAATCTTTCAAAAGCCCTTGATGTCATTAGAAAAATGAAAGAATTTGAAGCTGCATCAAAATTGCCAGAAGAAATTCTCGTCGTCTTGGATGGAGAATTAGATGCAAAAGCAGAACTTGAAAAAAAAGCAATTGAAAAACTTAAAGAAAATGTCATTGGACTTGTGAAATCCCAATCCCTGCTTACAAATACCGGTGCGTCACTTTATATGTCCTTGACGGATATGGCACCAGACAGCTCATGGTGGTATTGGCCAATTATCAAGAACTCCAAAGTTGACTGGATTGTTTCAAGATTGTCCGCAGAAGCATACCAGCCTTATAGGATTGATTTTCTGCCAGATGCAAAAAAAGAAGAAATTCTTGCAGTCATGCGCGCATGCTCACAAGACCTATCGCTCCCAGGCTATCCTTATGGGCTTTTAGTTGCAGACCAGTA
>JAGVWD010000054.1 GCA_018304445.1 Candidatus Iainarchaeum sp.
TGAAGCTTGCGCTTATGCAGTGCAATTTTGAGGTGCGCACAAAAGAAATCATGCGCGAGGGGACAATCCTTCAGGGGAAGGATTTCAGCGTAAAGGCGGTTAAATTAAAGCACGACATCCCGTGCTATGGCTTTGTGTTTGAAGAAATCGGGAAGGCCGGGGAATTCAACAAAAAGAAGGCGCTCGAACTCGGCATTCCCGAAGGCCCCTTGTTCGGGAAACTGCAGAACGGGGAAATAATTTCAATTGGCGGGAAAAAAATAGCCCCCGCGCAGGTAATGGATTACACGAAGGCAAGGAAGGGCAGAAAAATATGCTATATTACAGATACGCTTCCGGGCGCACAATACATTCCTGCAATCAGGGATGCTGATGTTCTCATACACGAGTCCGCGTTCCTTGAGAAAATGAAGGAAAGGGCGAAGGAAACATTCCACTGCACCGCAAAACAGGCCGGGGAAATTGCAGAAAGGGCGCATGTGAAAGCGCTTTACCTGATACACATAAGCCCGAGGCACAAGGATGTGAAGCAGAGCGAGAATGAGGCGAGGATGGTCTTTGCAAATTCAATTGCCCCGAATGATTTGGATGCTGTAGAACTATGAATGAAAAATTGAAAGCGCTGGTTCTTGCAGCCGGAAAGGGCATAAGGATGCTGCCCGTTACTGATGAAATTCCGAAAGCGATGGTTGAGATTGCTGGAAAGCCCATACTTGAAAGAATCCTGGATGTGCTGGGGGAAGCGGGGATAAAAGAGGTTGTAATTGTTGTCGGCTATAAAAAGGGACAGATAATGGAGTATTTCGGGAATGAATTCAGGGGGATGAAAATAGATTATGCAGTCCAGGAGAAACAACTGGGAACCGCGCACGCAATAGGGATGGCAAGGCAGTTCATGCAGGGGGATTTCATTTCCATAAATGGGGATTTGCTGTTTGAAAGTTCTCTGATAAAGGAGCTTGCAGGAAAAAGCGGCTTTGATGCGGTAATTGTCGGGAGGAAAGTGCAGGACCTGAGCAGGTTCGCCGCATTGGAAATTGAGGATGGGCTTGTAAAGAATATAATTGAAAAGCCCAGGCCTGGGGAAACAAAAACTGACATTATAAACTACGGAATTTATAGGTTTTCGAAAAAAATATTCGATGTAATTGCGCGCACAGGCATAAATCCGATAAGGAATGAGTATGAGATTACGGATTCGCTGAAACTGATGCTCAATGAGGGCGCAGAAATTGCGTGCCTGCTTTACAATGGCTTCAGGATTGACATTTCAAATTCAAAGGACCTTGAAGAAGCGAACAGGATGCTGAAAAACTAGAACTCAAACTCCTGTCCCGGCTTGAGGATTACTGCCTTTGTTTTTATTATGCTCTTTTCTATGCGCCCCTTGAATTCATTCGGGTCGGCCTTAATAGCGTCAAATGTGTTGAAATGCATCGGGATTGCATAATCCGGCTTCATGCTCTTCACTGTCTTTACGGCATCAGTAACGTCCATCGTGTATTTGCCGCCGATGGGGAGCAGCATAAGGCTTATTGAATTGAGCCTTGGGTCTGTGAATTCCTCCATGAGCTCAGTGTCCCCCATATGATAGATGCTCTTGCCTTCATGGGAAAGTATGTAGCCCACAGGATAAAAGGATTGGGGATGGTGCGCGGGCATCACATCAATCTTTATGTTGCGCAGGAGATATGTGTCGTTCATTTTTATTGTCTGTTTCTGCGTGTTCGGGATTTTCAGCTGGTTGAGAAGCTCCTCATGCGCCATTACTGTTGAATTGTTCTTTGATGCGATTTTCTCAATTGCGCCCTTGTCGAAATGGTCGAAATGCTCATGGGTAATTAAAATAAGGGAAACATCCCTGAACTCCCCGTCAAACGTGGATGAGGAAACAACGCGCTTCAGGTCCTCGCTCCCCTCGTGCGAAAAATAAGGGTCTATAAGAACGCCTGTGCCTGCAAGCGAAATTAAAAATGAGGAATGCCCCAGAAATCTTGCCTTCACCATAAGCCTACGATATAATACACTGCAATGCAGTTTAAATAAGTTCTTGATTAATATAATAAGAAATATAAGGGAGTTTGGAAGTAGTAAATATATCCGGGGCTCTGGGAAAATGAGGAAAATTGCTTTTGCAGTGGCGGCAGCGCTTGCAATATTTCTGCTCAGCTATGCAAGTGCGCAGAACCTTACAAGGCATCTTATTGAAATTGACATAGACAAAACCGGGTATGCAAAAGTTACTGAAATTTATTCCCTTGATTTTCCGGACAAGAACAGCCTGGGCAGATTCCTGGAGAATGTTGCAGAAAACGGGCCAAGCCTTGATGCGTGGAAAAGCGACTATTCGTGGCTGTTCCCGCATTTTGGAAATACTACAAGAATTTCCGCTTACATAACTTTTGATGACAGGGAGAAGGCGGTAATACTCAATTATGCGATAGATGACAAATTCGCAAAGCTGGAAAGCGAAAGCGCAAGAACCGCGGACTGGCGCCTTCTGGACAGCAAATTCGGCAATTTTGCAAATGGCGGAATAATAATAATCCCGAAGTCTGTTGAGATAAAGATTGTCCTGCCTGTTGGCGCGAGAATTGATGAGGCAAAGCTCACAAGCCATGCGAAGAGGATTGAGGACGCGATTGTGCTGAGCGGGATTTCGACAACATATGTAAACCTGCAATACGCGCTTGAGAAGCCGATTGCGCCCCCTGTTGATTTCGCGCAGCTGATAAGGCAGTTCATGGCATCAGAGTTGAATATTGTTTTTGTTGCGATAGTCGCAGTTCTTATCGCCCTTGCAATATGGAAGCGCAGGCTCATAGCGCAGAGAATAGAGAATTATGTTGTTGCGCACTCCTCAATTGAAGCGAAGGCGCCGGAAGAGGAAGTCGAGCTTGAGTAATAAATTCAGACAAAATAATACAGCATTACATTGCAGAGTATGTACATGAAAAATGCGAACATCCCCAAATCCGTGAAAAAGCTGCCGCTGAAGAATGTTAAATTGCCCGGCCCTATGAGTATGAAGGCCAGGTAAAAGGCCAAAATTATTACGAACGACTTGAATATTGATTTCATTATCATTTTCAATCACTAGCGCATGAATATGTTGTAAATCACCAGTACCACGATAAATTGCAGGCTGATTATGAATGGGAGTTTTTTCTGCATGCTCGGCACATTTTCAACAAAGCCCACAAGCGCAAGCCTTGAGAGGTAAAGCAGTGCAAGGAACGTTCCTGAAAGAATAACCCATCCAGAAAGTGCGCTGAAATCCAGCGCGCTCCATAAGAGAAATACAGCCATAATGAAGCCCGAGAGCATCTTTTTTCTGCCATAGAAAAAGTAGGCAGCGGCCATAACGCCGAATACCCAGAACAAATTGTTCATTATAATCCAGACCCACCAGTTGAGGTTCAGGGTAAGAGTTGCCGCGATTGCATCAAACAATATTGCCATTTTTGCTCACTTCACCTATTTCAAAGAAATATTCCATTTTGCTGTTTCCAAAGGGGGCACAGCGCCCGCTATGCTACTATAATATTATGGCTTTCGGGCTTTATAAGCATAACTTATTCACTAAAATTAGTTAATTTTAGAGCCTTTTCCTGCCGCGGATAAGCCTTGTCCCGCAATCCTCGCATTCTTCTACATAACTAGTGTATTCCTTCCCGCACACAGGGCAGTTTTTGCTGAATTTCAGCGTTTCGGAAATCCTTCCGTGCAGGACATCAATAAAGCGGAATTTCAGCGCGCTTGCGAGGTTCTGCACCGATCTGTCGTCTGTAATCAGGGTAAAGGAGCGCTTTCTTGAGCGCATCTCAAGCGCGAGCGCGAGTATTGATTTGTCAGCATCGGAAAGCCTTAGGCCAAGTTCCTTTGAGCGCAGGGAAATTTCCTTAAGCGCCGCGCTTTCCGGATTCCTTATGCTCAGGCTTTTCTGCCCTATTGCCGCCTGGATGAAGTTACGGCTTACCAAATCACGCATTTCCCCGGCAACGGCATCCGTTGTAAGGTATTTGTGCTCACTTGAGAAGCGGAAGCCCGGGGCGTTCAGAATCGCGCCAGCATCAAGGAGATATAGCATAATAACCACTAAAGTATAAATATAATTAAATGCATCATTATACAATATAAAGGAATTGCCATGAGAATCGAGGAAACCGCGCAGGCGCTGAGCGAGATTGAAAGAAATACCCTAATTGCGCTTAGGAACGGGCGGCCCAAAAATGCGGAGGAAATTTCAAGCTCTGCAAACATGAATATAGATTCCGCGCGCAGGGCGCTGATGTGGCTGAAGGAGAAGGCGCTTGTTGATTTGAGCGAAAGCGCAAAAATGCACATTTCATTAACGGCTTCAGGGAAAGAGGCGCTGCAGAAGGGCCTGCCGGAGAAGAGGGCAATTGAGGCAATACATAATGCAGGGGGAAAGGAAAGGCTGAGTGAGATTCAAAAAAAGGCAAATCTTGGGAAGGAAAGCGATTTTGTTCTGGGAATTGCAAAGCGCAACGCATGGGTTTCACTGCATAAGGAAGGGAATGAGCTTGTTCTGGAACTAACAGGACTTGAGAAGGATTTATTGCAGGGAAAATATGCCAGCGAAATTGCGCTTGGGAAGATTGCGGGAAATGAGAAACTGAATGAAAATGAAAATGACGCGCTCAATGAGATTGTAAGGCGCGGGTTTGTGGAAAGGAAGCAAATAATTGAGAGGAGCGCGAGGATTAATGATTTGGGCGCTGAAGCACTTGCGTTTGCTGAAAAATCCGCGGGAAGGAAGTATGTTGTTGATGCAGGGGTTCCTGAAATTCTCCTGGGAAAGAAACAGCCCTATGTGCAGTTTTTGGGGAACATCCGGAATAAATTAGTTGCGCTTGGCTTCAAGGAAATGTATGCGCCATTGATAACGCAGGAATTCTATAATTTTGATGCCCTTTTCCAGCCGCAGGGGCATCCCGCGCGCTCTTGGTCTGATACTTATCAATTAAAACAGCCGAAATTCGGGAAGCTTCCTAATGCGAAGATTGTTGCTAGGGTGAAGGCAGCGCATGAGAACGGGGGAAATACCGGAAGCAGGGGATGGCAGTACAAATGGGATGAGGAAATTGCAAAAAGGTTGATGCCCAGCGCGCACGGGACTGCGCATTCTGCAAGGCAATTGGTAAAGGGAATTGAAATTCCCGGAAAATATTTCGCAATTGCGCGCTGCTATCGCCCGGATGTTGTTGATGCGACTCATTTAATTGAATTCAACCAGCTGGAGGGATTTGTTGTTGATGCCTCATTCAATTTCAGGCATCTTTTGGGGATGCTGAAGCAGTTTGCAATTGAGATTGCCGGAGCCGAGGAAGTGAAATTCCTTCCGGATTATTATCCATTTACAGAGCCGTCAGTGCAATTGAGCGCAAAGCACCCGGAGCTCGGGTGGATTGAATTTGCAGGCGCCGGGATTTTCAGGCCTGATATGATGCTGCCCCTGGGGATAAAGGAGCCTGCGCTTGCCT
>JAGVWD010000050.1:0-5495 GCA_018304445.1 Candidatus Iainarchaeum sp.
CTAATCTGATTCTCTACATCATCTTTCTCTTCTTCAAGCTGCTTAGCTTCTTCAGTATCTCCTTTCTCCTCAGCTTCTTTAATTTGTTTTTCCAGATCATTTAATTTATCATTTGCTGTTTCAAGTTGCATTTCTAAAGCATTTTTGCTTTTCTGCAAACCAGCCATCCTTTCTTTCTCTTCTGGGCTCATCCCGCTGACAATTTCTGCTGTTTTTTTTGCTTTATCCGCTTCTGGATTGAGGCCAAGCATGTCGCTGAGCATTCCGAGGACCATTGCGCCTATCCCCCATTTTATGCCGTCTGCGAAAGCATCGCTCCATGAGCGCAACCCCTTGAGCTTTACTGAATACTCCGCATCATAGCACTGGTTTGTTAGTTCGCTTGTATCAAAGCCATCAGCAGGATTTCCCGGATCATCATAAACATCATACTCAAACCTGTTCAGCTGTATGCAGGAATCTGCAGGGGGCTTTACCCTTGCGCGCAGTGTAATAACCGGCTTGCTTGTTTTTTCTCCCGCGCCCTTTACAAGAACTTCAATCGGATACTGCCCGTACATGGAGCCCTCGCTCAGCACTTCTATTTCAGAGGAAATGTCGCTTGCTTCCAGATCAAGCTGTGTGGGGGTTACTTCCAAATCGCTTCTTATTGTAAAGGAGGTTGTGCCTCCGCAATCCTTTGTTTCAATTGTAAATGAATCGGAGTCAGGGGATTGCATTTCAAGCAGCTCCTTGCTGAATGTGATGCAGTCGCGCAGATTCACAACAGTAATGTCAGCCTGAATCTCATCGCTCAGCACTTGCTCCCCGTGCTCTGAATAATTAACCGCTTCAATAACAATCTTTGCCTTTGCATTTCCCGAAACCCCGCCAAATGGGGAAAAGGTAATTGTGGCGCTCAGTGAGGTGTCGGGGTCAATTTCATTCAGTATTGTGCGCGCATATCCGCTTCTCAGTTCTCTTCCCACATCCCCGACTGTAATTACAAAGCTCCCTATTTCATTTGTCTGCCAGTCAACTCTCGCACGCAGATTATAAAGCGTTACTGGAGTGGAATCAACAGCGCATCCGTTCTCTATCTGGAACTCAGTCACAATAGGATTGCCCTCGGTCATTGCCTCCCATGTGCTCTGCGAAACGCTGAAGCATCCGGGAGTAACTTCCTTCCCGATTCCTATTGAAATTGTTACAGGAATAGTAAAAACCCATTTCTCATCGAAATTTCCCGCTTCAAGCGTTATGGTTCCTTTAAGCGTCTGCGCCTCAGTCAATTGCTTCCCGGAATCCGTCAAATATGACTTGAAGCTTGCCTCAAATGTGCTCTCCTCAACAATTACCTGATCCACATAGCTGAAGAGCCAGTTGTTGCTTTTTTCAATATCCACATAGCCCTTGAAATCCCCGCCCAGTTCAATGCTCAAAATTCTCAGCGGGAAATGCGTGAGATTCTCAATTGCAAATTCATCCGAGCTTTCCGCAGCGTCCTTTATATTGAGCGAAACCCCTATGGCATCAGGGGAAAATTTGAGAACTTCGCTCTCTATTGCAAGCTCAACGCTCACAAAATCATACTCTGGCTTTGAAACTTCAACAACCAATTCCTCCCCCGGCAATTGCGCAGGCATTGTTATTTTTGCAGTGCCATCCTTCGCTGTTTCCTCTTGATCAATCAAATTCCCCTGCCTGTCCTTCAGTTTTACTATTGCATCCTCAATCTCAAGCTGCGTGCCTGCGTCCTTTACGGTTACGGTAATGTCATTCTCTATTCCGCTGGGATATTCGCCCGGGGAGATTTTCACATCCATCCTGTTCGGCGCGGAAGTTGCTATTATAAGGTCCTTTTCAAACACAACCCTGAAATCCGAAACCATGCGCATTTCAATCATTGCAGCATTTGATTTCTGCGTTGTAAAGTAAAAAGTGCCTGAAACCTTGCTGTTCGGGGCGAAATTCCCTATATCAAGCCAAGGGAACTCATACCCATTCACTGTTCCTGAGCTTGCAATCCCCTCCGAATCGTAAATTATGTAGCTGTCAAAGAGCAGTGACTCCTCGGGATTCCTTATGCGGAGGTTTGCATTGTTGTGGATTTCTGTCTTTGAATTATTGGTAATGGTGAATGAGAGCATATAGCGGTTGTAGATTGTTGCCTGATAGCTTTCAAGCACTGCGCTTGCAATCTCCTCCTTCAAATCCGTAATGCTTGACTCAAAGCAGAAATCATCATCGCACAGCCCCCCTGCGCCCAACTGATAGGTCTGCTGGTAGGTAGTGCAGTACAGGTCATATGTTGCAACAGTGCATTCCTTGTCCCTTACAGTTGTTCCGTCCTTTGCCCAGCTCCTGTAATCAATGGTCAGCTTGTCAGTGATTGAGGCAGTGCTCTTTATGAGCAATGAGTCCTTCTCCATTATCAGCGCATTCCCTGTCCTCACATGAATTCCCGCCTCTGTATAATTTTTTTCCTCGGGGATGACCAGCTGGAATTTCGCAATATACTCCTCATCAGAGGCAACGCTTGTTGCTATTTTCTCATTCTTGTAAAGCCCAAGGAACCTTATGCGCGCCTCCCCGCTTATTATTGGCACCTCCATTTTCACATTGAATGCTTGCACGGTATTTGCAATTACTGATTTTACCGCGGAAATGTAATCCGCCTTCTCCTCCTTGCTCACTATCACATACACTTTCTTGTCGGCCTTTGTCACAAGCCTGTAAGTTCCGTTCGCATCAGTGTAATCGCTCCCGAAAAGAGAATTGTCAAGCGCATCATACACATCAACCTTTGCAAATGCTATTGCAATGCCTTCAACATCGGTTACATTCACGCTTACAATCCCGTCCCCAACAACCATTGTGATGTCAAGGCTTATGTCCTCCGCAAGGCGCATGTCAAAGAATTCCGATTCGGATTTTCCCGAAGCGCTTGACTTGTACGCGAACGCATAATATTTCCCGTTCTGAACGCGCGTGAAGCTTGCAATCCCGTTTATGTCAGTAACCTGCTCCCCGTATCCTGCGAGGAAGCCTGAATCCGCATTGAAGAGCGCAGCCCTTGCGTTCTGCACGTTCTTCCCGGATTCATTCACTACCTTCACTTTGAGCGTTCCCCCGTTCGCGCCCGTATATTTCTCAATTTCGGCAATATATGTTGCGGAGCCCGCCTTTATGTTTGCGATTTTTCCAAGCAGATAATCTGGATGGTCAATTACCGCCTTGTAAGTTATGGTGGAATCAGCAACATTGAACTTGACAATTCCGTTCGCATCAGAGGCAGTTGTAAGGACTTCTACAATATCATCATTCTCCTTTCTCAATTGCACCTGCGCGCTTGCAACAGCGCTTTTTGTTGACTTGTCAAGCACCTGTATCTGCACAAACCCCGCGATGTTCTTTGAAAGGTTGAAATCATAATATTCCGCTTCATCGCTTGAAAGGGATATAAGGCCCGATTCCAATTGCGCATAAACATTATTGGGGTCGTAAGTGCGCAGCTTGTAGTTTCCGGCATTCAGTGAAAGAACAGCCTGCCCCGAGGAATTTGTTGTTTCCGTTCCGATTCCCAGGCCCATCTCATTGTATGCTGTTACGCGTATTCCCGCAATTGGCGCATTGAGGAAAGTTGCGCTGACACTTATTGTCCCTGTTTCAATTACCAATGGCTCCAGGTAAATCGGCTGGTCGGCAAACGCATAAGAGTCGATATTCCTGTATGTGTCGCTTTCAACGCTTACATATAATTTCCCGCAGTTGCTCGGAATCTGCACATCCGCCTCGCCAGTATATGTTGTTATGCCCCCTATCTGCGGCGCGCGGGCGTTCTCGCACGCAAACGAAAGGTTTGCCCTTCCCATAATCGGTATTCCACTGCTCAGCAGCCTTATTTTCTTTGTTTCAAATTCAGGTGCAACAAGCTGCAGGGTAATTGTCTTGCTCTCCGCTTCCTTTGAAATCCGGATTGTTGCGGTTGCGGTCTTGTAATTCGCCTTTTTTGCTGTTATTGCAACGCTCGCGCCTATGCTTGTTGTGAAGGACGCATCCCCGAAATCCTTTGTTGCAGCGCTCTTTGAAATTCCGGAATAGGTTATTGTAACGCTCGCATTGGGCAGCGCGCTCCCGGATTCATCAACTACCTTAACTGCAAGCACCGCCTCCTGCGGCAGGATTATCGGAAGCAAAAAGAAATACGCCCCGAGGGCAACAAGCGCAATGAGGATTATGAAAAGCACAAAGCTCGGCATTATCTTGTCTATACGGTCAACAAGCCCGGCTATGGGTATTACACCATCAACCCTCTCAACAAGCCTGTAATAGCCGTCTTCCAGCTTAGAGTAAATGCCCATATTTATCGCTTGATTAATTTATTCATTATACGCTATTAATCTTATGGCTTTCCATGTATTTAATATTATAGTATAATGGCTGGATATATAAATAAAACCTGATTTATTAATGTTTCTGTTATCAATAAGACAGTTGTCAAGAAGCAGCGCCTATAACAACAGCAGCAATTATTGAAATCCCGAACAGCGCAATCATCTCCCTCTTGTGCGCGAAGAAATTTCCCGTTCCCCTGAAATCAGCATACAGATAGCGCCCTGCAACAAGCGCGGCATAAGCGGCAATGAATAAGGGAATAGCGCCCGCAATCACTTCCAGCGGAGCGCCCAAAAACGCCTTCCCCTGCATAATCCCGACAAAAAACAAAATCAGCGGCGCAGAGCTTCCGAAAAACAGCAAAGAAAAAATGAAAACACTTGCAGTCAGCAGCAATAAATTCAGCGCGGGATTTGCGCTCAGCTCAATAAGGGAAAAAGCGGCAATTGAGTTCGCGCCCACAAAAACCCCAAGCGCCCAGCAAAGAAGAGAAATAACAAAAACGCACTGCAAAACCCCAATGCGCAGCTTCAGCTTCTTCCGCCTTTTCTGCTTGGTTTTTTTAGGCATGGGTTTCACTAATGCCCCATATCTTCCATAGGTGTGACAGTACTTGTGCTCTCAAGAAGCTTGTCTGCATTCCAGAAGAATTTCACGTCATTGCTTGTTGTTTTCATGCAGAGCTGCCCGTTCTTTAACTTGTCCAGTATCTTAACAATAGTGAATTCCTCCTTGGCTGCCTCTCCCTTGCCCTCGCTTAATATAAAAGGATTTTCCTTTCCTGCCTTGTCTTTGGGCCATATTGTAGTCATGCTTTTTTCATCGTTCCAGAGAATTGTTGTATCTGCCCCGCACAGCGGCTGTATGCCGTATGTGGATTTGGCAGGCACATATGCAATTGCTTTCAATTCCACTGTGCCGATATTCGTAACCTTGTCCCAAAGCACCGCGTGATATGCGCCTGTGCCCTGGCATAAAGCGCCTTCATTTGCAAATTGCTCCGGAATTGCTGTTCCTGAAGCAACAGAGCCTCCGCTGAAATCGCTTCCGCCTACTGCGGTCCAGTTGATTATCGGATCTGCCGCCGGCGTATTAACAGCTATAATCCCCGGAGCAAT
>JAGVWD010000050.1:5507-6696 GCA_018304445.1 Candidatus Iainarchaeum sp.
TCCCCGGAGCAATTATTTTTGTAGTTTCATTCGGTGAATTGGTATATAACTCATAAAACAGCCCCGCGCCCCTGTCCAGGCTATTCTTTATTATTTTCAGCCTGACCGGAACCGCATTTACCATGGTGCTCTTGTAGATGCCCTTGCTCCTGTCTATGCTCAATACAATGCCCTGCTGGGCGGCCTTGTATTTTATGTCTGAAGTTACAGTAAAAATCTCAGCGCCTTCATTTACTGAGCTTGGCGCAATCCCAACAATATCTTCGAAGAAAGTGGTTTTTTCTTCGGTTTTTGCCTCCGCACCGGTATCAGTGCCAGTTACATCCGTATGGCAAGCGGAGCCAGCAGGAGGACTAGTCCCGCAAACTGAGGGCACATCCGCAGGTACATTTGGTCCCCAAGTGGTGCCATAGCCAGTTCTGTTGTATTGCCCGTTTTCTTTTCCAACAAGCCCATCAATCGGTAGATAGAAGAATATGTTCTGCCTCATTGTTTCGCTTAGTTCTTCGGCAGGCTTGCCAGTATCGACACTGACTGTTATGTTTGGTTTTTCAGCATCTTCCCATTCATAATCAACAAATACACTGTAAAGCGCAGGCTTGTCAATAACAAGCGCCCCGCCGTCTTTTGTTTTGAAATTCCACTGTGTGCTAAAGCCAGCTTTCCACTTGTTATTAATTTTATTTTCGTAAGCAGCCTTGAAATCATCCTTGAAGTCAGAGGAATATCCATCATGCATCAGATATGGGCTGAATTCTATATTTTCAGGATAGAAGTAATGCTTATTAGGGTCCTTTGCATCTTTTTCTGTTGGCGGATAATAGCCATCATATCCGTCAGGCAGCAAGCCTGTATTTTCAGCGCCCTTCTCAAGCACGATCTTCTTTTCCTTCTCGCTAAGCTCAGGCCTATTTCTGATTCCAATTTTGAATGTAAGCTTGCCTGTAATATACAAATTTCTGAGGAAAGCATCATTGCCAGAAGATTTATTCCGTATTATTGTTCTGCTCGCGCTCCCGATATATTTGTGAAGCTCGTAATTGTCTGTTGTTAGCTGTTCTATGTAGCACTCTTTTATTCCATTAACGCAAAAGTTAAATTTGCTAAACGCACTTATGTCAGGTATCACAGGGTGATGATTTTCTGGCCTTGCAGCCTCCTTCAGATTTGTGTAGAATGTATAGAAATT
>JAGVWD010000051.1 GCA_018304445.1 Candidatus Iainarchaeum sp.
ATCAAAAGAAAGCCCCGGTAGTGTAGCGGTTAAGCACACTGCCCTTTCAATGGCCTTTTCTTTGGGAAAGAAAAGCCCAGGGAAAAGAAAAAGAAAGGCTGTAACACGGGTTCGAGTCCCGTCCGGGGCACTTCCACTCCTAGCAAAAAACGCAGGCTTTTTAAGACTTTTGGTAGATAAATATTTTACCATATATCTGTAAAATGGTAGGTGATTAAAATTACCAAAGGTCAGAATGTTGTTGTCATGGATGCATTTGGGCGGGTAATGCTTTCAAAGGCAGTAAGAAAGCAATTCCCGGCGAGAAAATTTGAAGTGCTGGTAAAAAAAGAAGAGATAAGGCTGAAGCCAATAAAAACGCTTGATGAGCTGTTCGGCACGCTGCCAAAAATCAGCATGGTCGAATTCAGGAAAAAGCATGATGAAGAGGCAAAGCATGAGCATACTTCTTGACAGCTTTGCATTCATGGAAATATTCAAAGGCAGTGCTCTTGGAAAAAAATTTCTGGGCATTATGCATGGCAAAAGGCTTTTTACAGCAATTACCTGCCTGTTTGAGGTATATTACAGGACAATAGACTTGTACGGCTTTGAAAAAGCAGACGAGTATTTTAAGTATATTGAGCAGAACTGCAAGGTTGTAAACCTTGACAACGAGACGGTAAGAGAGGCCGGCGAACTGAAAGCAAAGGAAAAACTGCATGCGTTAGATGCGCTGATGCTTGCCTGTGCAAGGCTTAACAGCCTGGCGGTGCTGAGCGGGGATGCGCACCTTAAGGGAAAAAAGAACGTGATCTATCTGGAGTGAATTAAAATGCCCTCTTTCTCTTGAGCAGTTCCGCAATCTTTGTTCGCTCTTTCCATACAACAACAAAAAGCAGCGCAAAAGCCACGGCTATCGCAATAATGGAAAGGCCGCCAATGGTTGCATATCCTGTTGCAGCGCCTGAACCTTCAAGCGAATTCAGCCTTGCCTGATACTCCTTCAATGACTTTTTCAGCTTCTGCATTTCCTCATTCAATTTGCTGTATGCCCCTGCATTTTCCTTCAATGTCTCCTCTGTTGCATTGGCTCTTGAATTGAAATCTGAATAAAGCGCCTGCAGATTTGAAATGCCTTCTTTGCTCTGCGCTATCTTCTGCTCAAGCGCAGCGGAATTCTCACCTGCATTTTTTTCAAGCTCATTAAGATCATTCTCAATCTCCTTGCTTAGTTTTCTAAGCGCATCAATCTGCCCATTAAGCTCATCAGCATATGATTTGGCAGCGGCATCAAAAACCACAATTGTGCCTGAGGCGCTTTCAATTAGCGCCCCCTCATTCAGCGTTTCCACCCTTATTTCATATTCCCCTGAATCAATCCCCAAATAGGAAACATACAGGATCAGGCCTGAATTGTCTTCAGGCACGGAGTCTAAGATAAAAGCATCTGCTACCAGTCCCCCGTTCTGCGCATCTATAAGCGCCCTGCCATTGGAATATGCGCTGACAATTCTCTTCTCATTAAAATAGATTTCAGTGGCATCAAATGAATCGCTCGGATCCAAAGCAACAGAAAAGCTCCAATTCGTGTTTGCGGGAAATTCTTTTGGAAGGGAAAGCGAGGTTGCAGAGCTAAGCGGAATCAGCAATAAAAACAACAAAATCAAGTTAATGTGTGAAGACATTTTACCTAATATAATTAATAAGTGAATATAGATTAAAAGGATATCTGTAATCGGAATTACAACGCCTAATATTCACTCTTTTCAGTGAATGGATAGGTTTAAATACCACTTAAGCAGCATATTATATTATGGCGAAGAGAGCGATTCTGGCAATGGCAGTTGCCGCATTTGCAGTATTATTCAGCGCTTCTGCTCTTGCTGACTGGAGCGTAAGCTTGGAGTACAACCGCTATTACAATTACCCCTACTCCAACACATCATCTTACTATGGGGGGTCTGCGTATCCTTATACATACGGCAGCTCTTATTACGGGGGATATTATTACCCCTCTAGTTACAGCACATCTTCCTACTATTCAGGGTATGGAAATACGAGATATTCCGACACAACAACCTATATCCCGGATGATTACTCCAATTACTCCTACTGGCGCTATTTCTTGTTTCCGAATATGAGCTATGGAAGGGCCGCAAGGGCGATTTACGATACAACCTATCCGAGTGCAACAAGCAGCTTTACAGGCTATGCAAATGTTGCTTCAACAGCAACATATTGCGCATATGTGAGTGGCTGTTAGATTTATAGCCTGCCTTCTCTTTCTTTTGATTCTTTGCAAAAACAACAAATTAAAAGATATTGCATCAGTATAATTTCATGCTAATTAAAAGAAAGGTGTTGAAAGGCTTAAAGGTTTCAACGGAGCATAGGCTGTTGCCAAAATACAGTTTAGAGACAAATAAATTCAGCAAAGAGCAGAAGATTAAGGCTACACTAATAAGCCTAGAGAAAAATAAAAGTCCTATTATGACAACATTTCTTACAAGCAACCCTTATGCTGAAAGAAAGTGTGGGCTTGGTGCAGTGCTGAAGGGGAAGAAAAGAAAGTGGATTTCTGCCCAGAGCGCAGACCCAAGGCAAATAGTTAAATCCTTCGGGAAGAACGGCTTTGGACATATGTCTAGGCAAATTCTTTATGAAACAATTAAAGAAGCAAAAAGGTCCGGGCTGGACCTAATAATGGCTTGGCCTCACACAAGCTTTGTAAGAAAAATTGAAAAAGAAGCAGGATTTGAAAATTTAACCGGAACTCCAATCTGGTTCATAAAACTCAGGTAAATTTGCCTTCGAAGCGCAAGTATTAAAAGAGGAAAAGCTAAAAGGGAAAAGCAGCGGAAGAGGAGTGAAAGAATGCAGAAAAAGCCGGGAAAGGGGAAGTGGGGAATATCCGGAAGGGGAAAAGCCTGGAGTCTGTTTTTACCACGAGAATTTAGGAAACAAGGGGAGAAGAGGGCTTTGGAGAAGAAAATAAATTTTTATGGAAAAGTCATCGATGCTTTAGACAAACCTGAGATTAAGGAGACTTTTGCCAAAGGAGAGGTGCCTGAAAAATTAAAGCCATTAAGCTATCACGGAAGCCTGGCTTCGCTTATCTCAGAGCTCAAGCCAATGGAAGAATTAGTAAGAGCAGGGATATATCTTCCAAAACTAGATTTAAGAGAGAAAACAAACTACTTGCTATATGTGTGCTATTGGTATGGGGGAATGTACTTTGTTCCTGTACATGCAACTGTTAAATTTTCAAAAGATAAGCTGCTCGACCTCAGGAAAAGAGCCCCTGAGCTAAGAGCAGGGAAAATCATTAAAGCAAGGATGAAAAAGGCAAAGATAAGGGGACAATTTGAACTGCCTGCAGAAACACCAGAGCAGATTGACAAAAATGTGCGCCACATCGAAAAAATAATTTCAGTATTGAAATGGCAGAATGAAAGATGGAAAAACAGGCTAAAACAACCCGGCTAGTTCTATTCAAGCACTGTGTGCAGATACACAACCGGCTGCTGAACTTAATGAATTGGATTTATAATCCTTTTCTACTTCTTTTTATTTTAATTAAAGCTGATTTGTGATAAATATGAGCACGCGCAGCAGGGATTCAAGCAGGTTCAAGAAAACAAAGAGCAGGCAGCGCTGGAAATGGCACAAGAAGAAGATGCGCAAGAAGAAAAGAAAGAAGCGCTACCTTAAGAACAGGCTGAGCACGTAATGAATTATATAATGGTTTTCATAGATGCGAATTTCTAAGGAAAGAAAACAATTACTGGCGGACTTAGTGGGGAGGACAAGCCGCTTAGAAGGGAAAATACCTCCTGAAAAACAGCCCATATATGTGAATAGATTTCTCGGAAAACTGGACCTTAGGGAAAGAAAAATCTTTGAACGGATAATCAAAATAAGAAATACAAGAAAGAATAAAATCCTGGCTGCCTTGAAAAAATCAACAAATGATATAAAAAATGAATTCCCATTTGTAAATGGCACTTATGTCTTTGGGAGTTTTGCTAGAGGCAATATCAAACCAGCAGACTTAGATGTAATGCTTGTAATAGATGAGCAGAAGTTTTCAGAATTCAGGCAACAGACAGGCAGAAACCACCCTGAGGAGACTGTCAAACTTATGCTCTCACATGCATTAAAGCATAGTACTGGTCTAAAAATCGGAACTGTAATTCCTGTCGAAGGGAAATTTTTGGACATGGGTTATCTATTCTTTGATAAGCAAAACCCTCATGTATTATCTAAGAGTCTGGAGAAATGTATGTTAAACTTAAAAGGAGACCCAAAAACGCATAAGCCACCCTTCAGAATAAATCCTTGGCATTTTATCGGGGTAGAAAAAGAAATAGTAGAGTCTTTTGTTAACGAGTACGCAAGGCTCAAAGCAATTAAATTATAGATTGCCAGATTTTCTCCATGCTTTACTTGCAAACTTTATGTGTGCAATGTTAAAACTGCACATAAAACAGCGCAATAATGCCCGCAAGAGATATATTCTATGTTAATTATATTTAACGTAGAATAGATTATAGGTTAACCAAACATGACACAGATTAATGAAGCGCTGAAGGGCAACCTCTCGGATAGGGAGCAACCGGGAGAGAAATTAACTAACTGAACATTGCATCAAAACTGCACATAAAACAGCAATATGAATCCTATTATGAAGAGCGTGTAGTGCGCGTAAATTAATTTATACATCCGCCTCATGTCCATTTCCTCTGGCTTTGACAGCGCCTTTGCGTAGAGGGGCGCAGCAAGAACGCTCAATACCGCGAGAATCAGGAACCTTGGCGGGAGGATTGTGAAGCACATTATGAGATATGAAAGCCCTGCGATTATTCCCACTGCATATGCAAGGTATCTGATTTTTTTCTCGCCGAAAACAACATTGCTGCTCCTGAAGGTCAGTTTTGTTTCCAGCTTCCTGTTGCTTAATCTGTAGAGTGTAAAACCAGCAAACTGGAAGCCCACAACAAATAACAGAACTTCAATAGGCGCATTGAACGCATAGGCAAACAGCACCCAGCCCGCATAGAACCTGAAAATCGGGTTTATGAGTGAGCCTGAAATCAGATCAAATACAGCGCGCTCCTTCAGCCTGAAGGGCTTTGAGGTATAAAGAATCTGGTTGAAAAACATGACAGCAATGCATGCGAAGAACAGCGCGCCGGACAAACCGCCAATAAAAATTGCAAGGAATATCAGGAGCAGGGAAAACAAGAGCGCGGCATTTGCGCTTATCCTTCCTGAAGGAATTGCCCTTGTTTTTTTCACCTTGTGCAGCAAATCCTTTTTCCAGTCATAGTAATCATTCAGAGTGTATAGGCCGCCCCATAGCAAAGGCCCTGCAGCAATAAAGCCTATAAGGAACAGGTAGAAATTATTGAGCGTAAAAATCGGCTGGTTTGTGAGATAGAGCGCAAGAACGCTTCCCAAAACCATGTTCCCGAAGGTCTTGCTCCACTCAACAGGGTATTAAAAGCGCTTCTTGATTCCGGCAAGTTCCGGGGTCCGGTAGAAGTCCCTTATGCCTTTCCGGCGCGTGCGCCAGGCAAATTGGCCCATTCTGTTTCTGAAATTTGCAAAAAATTCCCTGATTGGTTTTATATACATAAAACCACAATTAAATTAGCGCATTGCACATTAATAAAATTTGTGCAGTGGCAAGCGAAACCTATTTAAACACTGGGCGCACAGTATATTATAGGTATTATAGCCTGGTGCAGTGAGAGCAGAGCAATTTGCTTGAGCGATGCATTGAGTCCGCATTGTTGTTGTTGCTTGAGCACTATATGGCGCCAATGAGGGTTCAAGATTTTTTGAATCTGATGTTGCAGAATAGGAAATTTGTGCTCGCAAATAAATGTGCAAGACAGCAAATTTAAACCAATTCCAAAATTGGATATATGAGTGTGTTTCAGTATCAGTATCTTTTTGATTTGATAATTTCCCTGAAAGGGCGGAAGATTTCGGAAACGGAATTTTTCCCTCAGAAAGCGGAAGTTATCAGAAACGAAGGGTTTCTGATTTCTGATGATTCCAGCTGATCCTGCTGGCGGGTACTGCTATCGGAATTCGACTTAACCATGCAAGTCTTAGAGCTGCGGCTATGAGCAGCTCTGGCAAACGGCTCAGTAACACGTAGTTAATCTAACCTGAAGAGGTGCAAAACCCGGGAAACTGGGCATAATGCATCTTAGGCGGGGGGTATTGGAAAATTCCCCTGTTCAAAGGAGCTGCAATTCATGCTTTTGCAGTTTGCTTCAGGATGGGACTGCGTCGGATTAGGTAGTTGGCGGGGTAAATGCCCACCAAGCCTAAGATCCGTACGGGCCTTGAAAGAGGGAGCCCGGAGAAGGGAACTGAGATAAGGTCCCTAGCCCTACGGGGTGCAGCAGGTGCGAAAACTCTGCAATGCACGCAAGTGCGACAGGGGGATTCCGAGTGCTTGCTCTGCAAGCTTTTGCAAAGTCTAGATAGCTTTGCGAATAAGTGGGGGGTAAGACACGTGCCAGCCGCCGCGGTAAAACGTGCTCCACAAGTGGTACTCACTCATATTGGGCCTAAAGCGTTTGTAGCTGGCCTGAAAAGTCGTTGGTGAAATCTGCCTGCTTAACAGTCAGAATTGCCAATGATACTTTCAGGCTAGAGGCCGGAAGAGGCTGAGGGAATTTCCGGGGTAGCGGTGAAATGCTATGATCCTGGAAGGACCACCAGTAGCAAAGGCGCTCAGCCAGGACGGACCTGACAGTGAGAAACGAAAGCTGGGGGAGCGACCCGGATTAGATATGGAGTTGAGAGAAAGAAATTTACCGTGTTAATTAAAAATTGTCGCAGTTTAAAAAACTAAAATTTTTAATTAATATTTAACTCTCATGCTCCACTAATTACCCGGTTAGTCCCAGCCGTAAACGATGCAGACTAGGTGTTCTAGCATCTACGAGATGCAGGAGTGCCGTAGCGAAGGCGTTAAGTCTGCCGCCTGGGAAGTACGCTCGCAAGAGTGAAACTTAATGGAATTGGCGGGGGCGCACCACAAGGGGTGGAGGCTGCGGTTCAATTGAATAAAACGCCAGAAACCTCACCAAGGGCGACAGCAGAATGATGGTCATCCTAAAGGGCTTACCTGACACGCTGAGAGGTGTTGTATGGTCATCGTCAGCTCGTACTATGAAGTGTCCTGTTAACTCAGGTAACGGGCGAGACCCACATCATTAGTTGCAATCTTGTCCGCAAGGGCAGGAGCACTCTAATGGGACTGCAGTAGTAATACTGAGGAAGGAGTGGTCAACGGTAGATCTGTATGGCCCGAATCTCTTGGGCTACACGCGGCCTACAATGGTTAGGACAATGAGTTCCGACTCCGAAAGGAGAAGGTAATCCCCTAAACCTAACCCCAGTTCAGATCGGGGCTTGAAACTCAGCCTCGTGAACGCTTGGAATCCCTAGTAATCGCGCGTCACTATCGCGCGGTGAATAAGTCCCTGCGCCTTGCACACACCGCCCATCAAGCCAGCCGAGTAGAGTTCTGATGAGCTGCTCTCTTCGGAGAGCAACGATTCTGGATTTTGCAAGGGGGGCTAAGTTGTAACAAGGTGTCCGTAGGGGAACCTGCGGACGGATCACCTCCTTTAACCAATCCCTTTTCTTTTTGCAAAAAAGGAGAAGGTATAGGTTTTACCCAAAAAGAAAAATTTCTTCAGGGTAAAAACGATTGCACAATGTTTTGCGGGCGCAAACCTATTTTTCTGCAGCAAAAAATATTTAGAAAAGGTCCAACGGGGCCCATAGCTCAGTTGGTAGAGCGCGGCCTTTGCAAACCAATCCTTTCTCTTTTAAAAAAAGAGAAAGTCTAGGTTTTACCCAAAGAGAAAATAATCTTCAGGTAAAACAAATAAGGCTGAGGCCACGGGTTCGAATCCCGTTGGGTCCAACCCCTTTTCTTTTTTAAAAAAGAAAAGGCGTTGACGTTCAAAAACCAATCCTTTCTTTTTTAGAAAAAAAGAAAGTCTAGGTGTTATCCAAAGAAAAAATAATTCTCAAGAAAAAAAATAAAAAATTACAGAATATTGCGCTTATCAGAATTATTTTTTGATAAGGAATTGTATATGCACTCCGCAAGCTTTTTTGCGGGGGAAGCAACACTAGAAAATGTTTTTTCTGGCCCCTTGCTGAAAAGGAAGGGAATCAGGAGGAACTTGGAACTGAAGGGAAACCTTGGTTTCCCTGCGGGTTAGTGTTGGTGCATTGGCATGGCATAACAAGCAGTGTAGT
>JAGVWD010000052.1 GCA_018304445.1 Candidatus Iainarchaeum sp.
CACCTTTTTGGTTGCCTGAAAACCCGCCTTGACAATAAATTATCAGCCTGCTAAGGTTTATTATCAGCTAGAACATTTACAACAACAAAAAATACAAAGGAGACTCTCATGGATGGAGCTGCTGAAATTTTGGCGGATATGGGTATTGAAAAATTTGATGTTATCCAAATCGCCCAAACTGGTGGTTCTGGACCTAAGGTAGTGATTATTTCCGCCAATGGATATATGTATGCCTTAAAATTTGGTAAAACTCGCATCCCTATAAGTGACCAACTAAAGAATAGGGGCATTCTTGTTGATTTAATTGGGGAAAGTAGGCTGCCCAAGGTAATGCAGTTTAAAAGATATCCCGATGGAAGCGAAGCTATGCTTATAACTGCCCCAAGCAGGAATACTTTGCATGATGTAGTGACGTTGGACAATATGGGCATCGGTGAGAAGGAAATTTTGAGAACTGTCGATGATATTGTAAGTCGGTTTATCGTGATGTGGAAGCAAACCATCTTGCCATATAAGGATAATGTTTGTACCAGGCCTCTTATATTCAGGAATGAGAGAATATTTAATTTTCTGGATCAGTTAGTGATCAATAGCCTTCCCTTCTCAGAATTAAAGGGCAGGAATATCATTGTGAATAAAAAAAACTTAGGCAATATATCTGATTTAATACAAGTTGCCAATCAAGATAATTCACCTAAGTATATGGTCACTTGTCACGCAGATCCAAATGCCGACAATATTCTTATTTCCCCGACTTTAAATTCAAAATCAACTTGCTATTGGTGGCTTATTGATTATGAATGGGTAGGTCAAATTTCTTGGATTTTGAGCGCAAGTCATTTCTTGGGCTGGTGGATTTCAAACGCCAGCAGACTTAAGAGCAGGCTGGAGACTAATATAACTCCGGAAAGTCTTGAATTTTCCTATGAAGTCTACAGGTCAGAATTAATGAATAATATAATCACCAGATGCGCTAGGAAAATAGCTAGATTTGCTAAGCAAATTAAAGAGCCAGACGGATGGGACTTGAAGCTAAGGCGCATGGTTGCCTTACTCATTTTAGGCGACGTTCGTTTTGCCGGAGCTAGATCCAGGGAGGCATACACTCATTATTTAATCGCGGAGGGCTTTCAATTGCTCTCCGAGGTTAAAGAAAAAACAACTTAATAGGGATTTTTAATCCCTATTTTTTTTAAACAAAATATGATATATATAGAAGTAATGAACAGAAATGATAAAAAAATTCTGGATTTTGCTAAAACCATTACTGCTTTTGTTGTTGAAAAATTTTCTCGATCAAGGATGTTTCATGAAATGGGATTATATACTGGTAGGCGCGGAAAGGGCGGAGATTTAGCAAAGAATGGAGATTTATTTGTTGAACGAATACTTAAAGACCAGATGCCCTCTTTATTGAAAAATTTTAATTTTCCTGGGGCTACGGTAATAAGTGAGGAGCTCGGAATTACTAGATATAAAGATTATAAAAACAAATATTCTTTAGTTTTAATTATAGATCCAGTAGATGGTTCTAATAATTTAAGACCGCAGATGGCCACCTTTCCTAATGTAGCCTTTTCACTGGGTATTGGAATTAGATATGAAATGGAAAAACAAAAAAATTTTAATGGAGTCAAGGTGGCCGTAATTGCCGATATTTTTAATAAAAAGGTATATCATGCAATTAAGAATCACGGAGCTTATCTAAATGATAAAAAAATATCAGCTTCAATTGAAAAAAACATAAATAAGTCAATAATTGGAATGAGTTTTGACAGAACGGGAGAAAAATTTGATGAAATCTATAAAAAAGTAAAAAAATTATTACGCGAAAGCTATTGTCAAAGAAGATTGGGATCAACGAGCTTGGATTTAGCCATGGTAGCTACCGGTCAATATGATGCACATGTTAGCCTTTCTTTAATAATTGAAGAAGCTGGCGGAGTTGTAAAAATGAATATATTCAATAAAAATGGTTTTAAAATCACGGACAATTTTATAAAATATTTTTTAGACATGGATAAGATAGAAAACAAAACTTATAGAAATTTACGCTTCAATATTATTGCAGCAAATAATAAAATAATATTAAACAAAATTATAAAACTTCTTCCAAAACAAGAACAAAATAATTTTTAATTTTCTAAGATAAAAAACGGTTTTTTCAATGCAATGCCGTTTTTATTTATATCTGTTAATATTAATTCTATTTGACAATATATTTTTGTTTGATAGCTAAAATTAGCCATTTTTTTGACTTATCCACAAATATTGCAGAAAATAATTTGACAATTTTACCAAGAGTTATATAATCATACCATTAACTGATAAATTGACTGGAAATGGAAATTACCCCAATCTTAAAGCAATTCGGCCTGTCGGAAAAGGAAATCAAGGTTTACCTGGTTTTAATCGAGAACGGCCCTGATTCCGTCAGGAAGCTGGCTGAAAAAAGCGGCCTTAACCGGGGCACCGCCTATGATATCCTCAAGTCCTTGAAGGAAATGGGTTTGGTCAGCTACTACCACAAAGAGACCAAGCAGTTTTTTGCGGCCGAAGATCCCATCAGGCTTCTTGACGCATTGGAAAAGAAGTCCCAGAACCTGGTTGAAGTCAAATCAAAGCTCTTAGAAGTTATTCCCCAATTGAAGTCTTTGCAGGGCAAAAGCGGGGACAAGCCGGTGGTCAAATACTATGAAGGCAATCAGGGCATTAAGTCAATTTTGAGCGATGTTTTGGAAACGGTTCAGGCTGCTGACCAAAAAACCTATTGCGTTTTCTCCTCCTCGGCCATCAGGAAATACCTTTACCAGGCTTTTCCGAATTTTACCAAGCAAAGGGTTAAAAAAGGTCTGGCAGTCAAGGTAATTGCCATGGGCCATCCGGGCACCAAAGCCGAGCTGGCTGAATTCAAGTCTTTAACGGCCAAAGAAGGCCCGCCGACCTACACCTTAATCTATCCAGGCAAGGTGGCCATGATTTCCGTCAATTCAAAAAATGAGCCGTTGGGCTTGATTATTGAAGACCGGTCAATCTTTGAAACGCAAAAGCAATTATTTAATTACATTTGGCAGACGTTATAATATGTGCGGCATTATCGGCTATCTAGGCAAACAAAACAGCCTGCCCATTATCCTGGAAGGCTTGAAGAGGATGGAATATAGGGGCTATGACAGCGCCGGCGTGGCTTTGCTGGTTGACCGCGAGCTTAAGGTTTTCAAGAAGGAAGGCAAATTGGATAATTTGAAAAAAGTTCTGTTTGGCTTCAATCCCCAGTCCTTTATCGGCCTGGGGCATATCCGCTGGGCTACCCACGGCGTGCCCAGCGACCTGAATGCCCACCCCCACGTTGATTGCCAGGGCCGGCTGGCCATTGTCCATAACGGCATCGTGGAAAATATGGCTGATTTGAAGAAAGAGCTTCTAGAACAGGGACATCAGATAAAAAGCCAGACCGACAGCGAGCTGATCGCCCATTTGATTGAAAGCCATTACACGGGAAATAATTTGGTTGAAGCGGTCAGGCAAGCTTTAGACAGGATAAAAGGCACCTATGGCCTGGCAATTTTGTCAAAGACAGAGCCAGAAAAATTGGTCGTGGCCAGGCTAAGCAGCCCGTTGATTCTGGGCTTGATTCCTTCAGGCGGCTATCTGATCGCCTCGGACGTAACAGCCATGCTGCCTTTTACCAAGGAAGTGGTTTACCTGGAAGACGATGAGATAGCCGAGGTTTCAGTTGACAGCTACAAGATTTACAAATCGGGCGAAACAGAGAATTTGATCAGGCAGTCCCAGTCTGTTGACTGGGATGTGGCCGAGGCCGAAAAGGGGGGTTATGACCACTTCATGCTCAAGGAGATTTCCGAAGAGCCCCGGGCCATTGCCGATAGTCTAAGAGGTAGGTTGCTGGTTGAAGAAGGCAACGTCAAGCTGGGAGGCTTGATTGACGTGATGGATCGATTACAGGAAGCCAGGCGGATAATCTTCGTGGCCTGCGGCACGGCCCATTACGCTGGCCGGATCGGGGAGTACTTGATTGAAAGCCAGGTGGGCATGCCGGCGGAAGTGGAATACGCTTCCGAGTTTAGGTACCGCGAAGCGGTTCTGGAAGAAGGCACCATAGTCATTGCCGTCAGCCAGTCCGGAGAAACGGCCGATACCCTGGCCGCCATCAGGCAGGCCAAGAAACTGGGCGCTCTTACTCTGGGCATTGTCAACAATGTCGGTTCCAGCATTACCCGGGAAACCGCCGCCGGCGTCTACAACCACATCGGCCCGGAAATCTCAGTCGCTTCCACCAAAGCTTTTGTTTCCCAACTGGTTATCCTGGTCCTTTTAACCATCCTGCTGGGCCGGCAGAGGCGGATGAGCCAGGAAAAAGCCCGGAAGATTATTGAAGAGCTTCAGGCATTGCCAATTAAGGCCGAGAAGATAATCGTACTTAAAGACCAGCTGGAAAAAATAGCCCAGAAGTATTATAATTCCCGGGATTTCATCTTCATCGGCCGGAAATTGAATTACCCCATTGCCCTGGAAGGCGCACTGAAGCTCAAGGAGATTTCCTACATCCATGCCGAAGGCTACCCGGCCGGGGAATTAAAGCACGGGCCCTTGGCTTTGATTGACGAAACCTGGCCGGTGGTCTGCCTGATCCCCCAGGACAGCGTTTATGAGAAGAATTTAAGCAACATCCAGGAGATTAAAGCCAGGAATGGTAAGGTTATCGCCATCGCCACTGAAGGCGATCCAAAGATAGCTGAGCTGGCCGATGAGGTTGTTTATGTCCCGAAAACCCTGGAAATCCTCTATCCCATCCTAACCGTTATTCCATTGCAGCTTCTGGCTTACTTTATCGCCAAGAAAAAGGGCTGCCCCATTGACCAGCCCCGCAATCTGGCCAAAAGCGTGACGGTGGAATAAACTAAAGAATATATATGAAAGCTATCATAAAAAGAAGGCCGCAATCTGGCCGGGACTGGTACCAGGGCTTGGAACTGGTTGACAAGCTCGAACCGCAGATTGAAAGGCCAGACCAGGTCAAGCTGAAAGTCATTGCCGCCGGCATTTGCGGCACCGACGTTTCCATTTACAACGGCACGGAAGCTTTGAAGAATTCCATGTCTTCATTGGAAACTCCCGAGGTCATTGTCGGCCATGAATTCTGCGGCCAGCTATTTGAAATAGGGCAAGAAGCCAGAAAGCATCTGGCGGGCTTGTTGTACGGCCGGCATTTCAAGAATCCGGCAGTGAAGCAATTCCTCCAAAGCCATGAACCGCAGTCTTTGGCAGATGATCCGGAACTCCTGCCTTTTTTACAAGATAATTTCTATGTCTCGGCGGAAATGCACATTGTCTGCGGTAAATGCTACCAGTGCTTGATCGGTGAAGGCCATGCCTGTCGCAACACCTACATCAAGGGTTTGCATAAGGACGGCATCTTCGCCGAATACGCGGTGGTGCCGGTTAAAAATCTGCTTTTGTTCGCCAAGGGCGAAATTCCGCCCGAGATTATCGCTTTCATGGACGCCATTGGCAACGCCATGCATACCGTCCAGTCGGCCGACGTCATCGGCAAATCCGTTCTGGTGCTGGGCGCCGGCATCCAGGGTTTAATGTCAGTAGCCATTGCCAAGAAATTGGGCGCTTCCAAGATATTCGTCACTGACGCCGCCAGGCCCGATACCGGCCTGAACCATAACAAGCTGGAAGAAAAGAAGTTTTCTTTGGCTAAAAGCTTGGGCGCCGATTTCTGTTTTGACGTGGCCACTAAAGAAGGCCAGCAAGCTTTGCGAGAAGCCGTTCAAAAAGAAACAGCTTCCACTGGCGTTGACGCGGTTTTTGAAATGTCCGGCTCATACAAAGCCTACGGAGACGCTTTTAAGAATATCAGGATGGGCGGGACCCTTTCTCTTTTGGGACTGCCTTCCGGCAAATTGGAAGTTGATTTTTCCAAGGAAATCATATTCCGGGGCTTAACCTTGAAAGGCATTATCGGCCGGAGGATTTTCGATACCTGGGATATGATGCGCTCTCTTTTGACCTCGGGCTTGAGCGAAGTCATTTTAGAGAATCATTTAATCACCCATGATTTGCCTCTGGAGAAATTTGAAGAAGGCTTCCGGGCCCTCAAATCCGGCGACGGACTAAAGGTAATACTGCGGCCTTAATTTTAATTCATACAATTATGTATTCAAAAAACTTGCTTAACCTCTTGACCTCCGAATTGGAAAGTTTGGAGCAGCAGGGCAAATACAAGCATGAATCGGCTTTGGAATCCCCCCAAGGGCCAAAGGTCAAAGTCGGCGGCAGGGAAGTCCTGATGTTCGCTTCCAACAACTACCTGGGGCTGGCCAACCACCCTGAGATTGTCCGGGCTGCCAAAGAGGCGGCTGACAAATTCGGCTACGGCATGTCGTCCGTCAGGTTTATCTGCGGCACCAATGTTTTGCACCAGGAGTTGGAAAAAAAAATCTCGGATTTTTTGAAAACAGAAGCTACTATTTTGTTTTCTTCCTGCTTCGCCGCCAATGAAGCTTTTTTCGCCTCCTTAATCCATCAGACAGATGTTTCTAGCGGTCCCAGTTTCATCTACTCCGACGCCTTGAACCATGCCAGCATCATTGACGGGCTTAGACTGGTCAAGAAGGAAATGTTTGTCAAAAGAATCTATCCCCACAATGACTTGAAAGCCCTTCAAGAGATGCTGGCAGCCGACCAGTCGGAAAACTGCCAGTTGAAAATCATTGCCACTGACGGAGTTTTCAGCATGGAAGGCGAACTGGCCAATTTGGCCGAGCTGGCTAAACTAGCCGAGCAATACCAGGCTTTGCTGTTTATCGACGACTCCCACGGCATTGGCGCCTGCGGCCCTTCAGGCAAAGGTGCGGCTGACCAATTGAAGGTGCTTGAGAAGATTGATGTTTTCAGCGGCACCCTGGGCAAGGCTTTGGGCGGCGCCTCCGGAGGTTTCTTGAGCGGCAAGAAGGAATTAATTGAGTTTATGAGGCAAAAAGCCAGGCCCTACATTTTTTCCAACACCCTGCCCCCGATGATTGCCGCCGCTTCCATTAAAGCCATTGAGCTTCTGGGAAAAAGCCCGGAGCTGCTGGTTAAGTTAAAGCATAATACGGAAGCTTTCAGAACGGGGGTAAAGGCAAGGGGTTTTACAATAATTGAAGGCGGCCATCCG
>JAGVWD010000053.1 GCA_018304445.1 Candidatus Iainarchaeum sp.
TGGAAGAATGTTGAATCGCCAATAAAGCTCACGACCCTCTGGTTGCTTACCTTCTTGATTCCGTGCGCAATTCCCGTCCCGGAGCCCATGCTCAGCACAAAATCATCAGTAAAGTACGGCTCATAAACCCCCAGCGTATAGCACCCGATATCCCCCGCATAAACTGCAGAACTTCCAAATACCTTCTGTGCGGCATAGAAAGTGCTCCTGTGCGGGCATCCTTGGCAGAGCACAGGCCTTCTTATTGGAATTTTCAATTTTCCGAGCAGCGCATCGTGCTTTTTGAAATTCTGTTTTTTAACTCCCACAAGCGGGGCAATCTTCTCAGCAACCAGTTCCGCGGAAAATTCCCCATATCTCGGGAAAAGCGATTTCCCATAAATCTTTATTTTCTCATCAAACAGCACCTGACTCACAAACTGCTCAACAACAGGCTCCAGCTCCTCAACTACAATTATTTTCTTCAATCCCTTTGCGAATTTCTTTACGAATGCGGGAGAAATAGGGTTTGTCAGGTTTAATTTCGCAATTTTCACATTCTTCAGGCCCACTTCCTTCACATACTCGTAGCATATGCCGCTTGTTATGATTCCTGTTTTTCCCTTCCCCTCAATTTTGTTTATTTTTGAGTATTCCCTTTCAATTCCCGCAAGCTTCCCCAGCACTTTCTCGTGCAACTTCTGCAGCGCCGGCGCGATATTGTAATAGCGCCCGTAATCCTTCTTGAATTCCCCGGAAGTTATTCCTTTTTTCAATTTCCCTAATTTTACAGTCCCAACAGCATGGCTTGTGCGCGTTGTTGTCCTTATTATTACAGGGATTTCATATTTTTTTGAGATTTCAAACGCAATTTTTGCAAAATCCCTGCACTCCTGCGCATTGCTCGGCTCCAGTACGGGAATATTTCCCAGCCTTGCATGCAATCTAGTGTCCTGCTCGCTTTGCGCGCTGCTCAATCCTCCGGGATCATCAGCCACTACAATCACAAGCGCGCCCTTAACTCCAGTATAAACAACCGGAAATACAGAGTCTGAAGCAACATTGAATCCGAAGTGCTTCATTGAGGTAATGGAATTTATCCCGCAGAATGAAGCGCCAACGCATGCCTCGAACGCAAGCTTTTCATTCGTGCTCCACTCAAAGTAAATTCCCAGTCTTTTTGCAAAATCAGCAAGGCTCATTCCCACTTCCGTGCTTGGCGTTCCGGGATATGCTGCAGAAAACCCCAGCCCGGATTCAAGCGCCCCGCGCACTATTGCCTCGTTTCCCAGCAAAACAACCTTCTTGCCGCTTGCGCCCAGGATATCTGGATTTGCCATGCCAATATAGAAGTAGATTGGAGTATTAATAATTTTTGTTTTATCTCATCTTCCATTATTTAAGCAGCCGTAGTATATCCATGAAATATTTTTACATCCATAAATCTCTTACGGCATTTTGGGCATTTGAACTCGCAGAATTCGCTTCCATCGAGCTCTATCTCAACCTTCTTTATGACAAGTCTGGCGCGGCTGCAGGTCGGACATTTCATTTCTAATACTCCTTTATTTTACCTCTTAAATGCCTTAATTAAACTTTTTGCCAGCATTTCATTGCTCTTCCCGAATTTTGAGAATTCTGTCTTGAATGCATTTTGGGTACTACCAAATCCCTTAGAAATGTTTCCTGAAACATCAGATATTTTGTCAGATAGCCTATCTGAAACATCAGACAAATTATCAGATAAAACGTCCTTGGTTTCAGATAACTTGTTAGACATCTTGTCATATTTTTTATCCATCTTGTCAAAGCTCTGCCTTGTTTCATCTTTGAACTCAGACATAACCAAAATTCCGATTTCAAGCCTTTCCAGATTAGCTTTCTCAAATGGGGAAGCCGCTTCCATGTCGTAATCAATCTCAAATACCCTGAACTCCGCAGGCGCATTAATATAATTTTTACTTCCCTCAGCATAGCTTTCTATTTTCTCAACATTAATGCTGAACAGACCAGTTCTTCCTTTTACATCTATGCTGCGCTCAAACTGCTTTAATTGCCCTTCAGCGCCTTCGCAAAATATTTTCACAGAACCATCATCCAGATTTCTAACCAGCCCTTTTATTCCAAGGCTTCTTGCTGCCTGCTTGACCAATGCCCTATAACCAACTCCCTGTATATTGCCTCTGACAATAAGCCGCTTCCTTATCATACTATCAATTATATGCAGGAAAGGTAATATAAATCTATCGTCAAATAACGATATTATTCAAATAGCGCTTTTCTGGCTTAAACCATCTTTATCCCAGTTACCTGCGCAATTTCAAGGCTCAGGCTTCTCACATCTTCCCTGCGCAGCTCATGCACGCTTTTTCTGCCGCAGGCAGCAGCCGCAATCTTAATTTCCTCAGTGCAGCTTTTCAGGTAGTTTGCGATTCTGATTTCAGCATTCTGCATGAATTTTTTCCTCAGTTCAGGATTCTGGGTTGTAATTCCCACAGGGCATGTTCCCGTATAGCATTTCCTGCAGTATGTGCAGCCCATTGAAAGCATCAAAGGGAAAGCGACAAAAACAGCATCAGCGCCAAGCGCTAGACACTTCCCCATATCAGCCCCAGTATTTAAGCCCCCGCCAACAATGAGCTGCTGCTTTGCCTTCAATTTGCTGAGAGTATTGCGCGCCTCAACAACTGTTGTAAGGAGCGGAGAGCCAAATTCTTCCAGCATTATTTCAGGCGCTGCGCCTGTTGCCCCCATCATTGAATCAATTGCAATCACATCAGGATTCGCTTTAACAGCAAGTTTTACATCTGCCGCAACATCTCCCGCGCCAAGCTTAAGTATTATCGGCTTTCCTCCAGTGATTTTTTTCAGCCACAAGATCTTTTTGCGCAAATCCCCAATATTATTTATGTCAGGGTGCTTCGGAGGGGAATGAACATCCTCCCCGAATTTTATATGGCGCAGTTTCACAATCTCTTCAGTCAGTTTTTCCTTTGGCAGCAATCCGCCCATTCCTGGCTTTGCGCCTTGCCCAATCTTTACTTCAACAGCATCAGCGCTCCTAAGATAATTCTCATTTACACCAAAGCGCGCAGTGGAATACTGCGCAATAAGAATTTCCGCTCCCTTCCTTTCCTCGGAGAGCATTCCTCCCTCTCCAGTGTTTGCGCATGTGCCTGCGATTAAGGATGCCCTTGCAAGCGCAATCTTTGCCTCTTTGCTAAGTGCCCCAAAACTCATCGCGGCAATCATTATTGGAATTTTCAATTTGAGGGGATGCCTGCTGCTCTTTCCAATTATTGTTTCGGCATCAATTTTCTCCCTGTAATAATCATGCGGTGTTTTCGCAAGCTGCGCCGGCACGAAAACCAGCTCATTAAGGCTCAATTTATCAGCCTTGCTCGTCTTGCGCGTGCTTGTTAATGGAGCATCAGCGCTTGAAGCGCGCCTTCTAATGTCCTCAATCCAGCCCATGTTCCCAGAATTATAATAGAAATACCTTGTTTTTAAAGTTAAGGTTTTGTGTAGCCAAGAAATTAGAGTTAACATGTGTGATTTAACGAAGTCCGAGCGTAGCGAGGATTTAGGTGGAGTGAGGTGCAATCGAGTGAAACCGTTAAATCGCTGTTAAGTTCTTGCGAATACTTGGAGCGGCTGATAGCCAAAGGTCCGGAGGAGTTTGGATTTTAGCATTCTTCAATAAGATTTATATAAAGACCAGTTCTTTTTATTTAATATGATAACAACATTAATATTTGATTGGGGCGGAGTTCTTACTGTTGGAAAATATACTCAATCTATACTTGATGTGCTTTCAAAAGAGAAGTCAGTCTCCATCGAAGAGATTTATCCTGATTTTGATAGGTTTATTGTTCAAATGAATGAAGGAGTGATATCTTTCAGAGAATTTGTTGAGTTCGTGAATGATAGCCTTAGTTTTAAAATTACTGAAGATGAAATGGAAGATATATTCAAAAGAGCCATAGTTCCAAATGAGAAGATGATAGAAATTATCAAAAAACTTCATTCCAAATATAAACTAATAATGTTATCCGATAATGACGATATAACTGTTAAGAACTTAGAAAAATACCACAATAAAATGCTTAATCTTTTCACTAAAAAATATTTCTCACATGAATTAAAAATGAGAAAACCAAATTTTAAATTTTTTAAATATGTTTTGGGTGATTTGAATATAGTTCCTTCAGAATGTATTTTCATAGATGATAAACCAAAAAATGTGGATGCAGCCAAAGAATGTGGAATGAATGGAATAGTGTTTTCTTCAGTAAATCAATTGAAAAAAGAACTAGCCTCATTCGGAATTTCTGTCAGCTAAAAACCAAAATCCAAATTGGACTTAACAACTATTAAGCGAATATTGATTATGGCAAAAATATCTCCTTTTTTATTTTTTCCGGAAGATACTTCTTTGCCACAAAATCAAGGCTCTTGTTCGCAAGCGCCTGCTGCTCTATCCTGATTTTCTCATCAAGCGCTTTTTTTAATTCCTCTTGCCAGGGCTTGTTCTTGAACCACTCATAATTAAGCATTTCCTTTGCGCGCTTCACGTCTCCTTCCTTCATTTTTTCAGTTACGTTCTGCAGGCCATAATCCTTCACATCCTCAAGAGTCATTCCAACATATTTCGCATCAGGGCACGCAAGGAATTCCGAATGCGCTGCAAGCGCCATGGAGCCCTGCTTTATTACTGAGTAAATATACCATCCGAAAGGGTCCCCATCGGTATTGTGCACGCAGATAAAATTTGAAAAGAACCTGTGCGTATCAGCCATCTCTATATCATATACATACTGGTCTGTCGGCTCCACGCGCCCTATTTCCTTTATTCTTGCAAGTGTTGTTTTGCTGCTTGCAAAATCGTTCAGGATTTGTAAATTATCATTCAGCTTTCTGCCCTCAAGCAGCGCCCTTAGCTTCTTCTTTGAAATTCTTGGCCATTGGAATGTTGCCGGAGGCAATTTCTTTTCAAGTTCGCCCCTGAACTCATTCCTGAAATCCTCCCTGAATCTCTCAACAAATTCCCTCGGCAGGCTGTCAAATTTAGGCGTTTTGATATAATCATTTGCAATATGCTGCAATGCCTGCGGATTGAGCTCTGAAACAACCTCCCCGAGCTTCAGCAGGGCCTCCTTGTTTGCAATGCTCACAAGATATGGCTTGTGCTTTGCGGCAACCTTTACTATCTGCACCCCTGAAGCTGTTGTCATTTCAACCTCGTGCTCATCGTAATCTTCCTTCGGATACTGGATTGTTGCATTTGCGCCAATCTGCGCAGCAAGCAGAACCAAATCATAGGCAAG
>JAGVWD010000057.1 GCA_018304445.1 Candidatus Iainarchaeum sp.
TTTTCAAAGAATTTATTGCAGAACCACAATGTTTTTATATTACTTAGGGTACTGAAATAACGCAAGATATGGGGCATTGGACAGTTATGCCCTACAACCGCTTGTATTTTATTGTTTCCGCAAAAACGCAACCATCCTGAAGACAGTATGGCTTTGGAGACGCAACGATGGTAAGTGCATTGAAAATAAAAGAAGTGCGAAAAAGAGACGGAAGAATTGCTGAATTTGATCAGAGCAAGATAACAAATGCAATTTTCAAGGCAGCGCAAGCAGTAGGCGGCGAAGATTTTGCCCAAGCGCAGCAGCTTTCTGATATGGTTGTACAAAAATTACAAGCAGATTTTCCAAATCAAACGCCAAATATCGAGAACATACAAGATGTTGTAGAAAAGGTGCTTATTGAAACAGGCCATGCAAAGACAGCCAAAGCTTACATTCTTTATAGAAACGAGCGTGCTCAGATAAGAACAAAAACTTCTGCTGTCCCCGAACATGTAAAATATCTTGTCAGGGAATCAAAGAAGCATTTCAGGAACCAAATGTCCGAATTTGTGTACTTCAGAACGTACTCGAGGTGGAGCGATTCTGAAGGAAGAAGGGAAACATGGCTTGAATCAGTTGAAAGGTACATTAATTTCATGAAAGAAAACCTCGGGAATAAGCTTACAAAAGAAGAGTACGATGAAATTCAGGAAGCTGTTCTAAAAATGGAAGCGATGCCTTCAATGCGTCTGCTCTGGAGCGCAGGAAAGGCTGCCAAGAACAATAATGTTTCTGCATACAACTGCTCATATATTGCACCAACAAAGGTCGAAGATTTTGCCGAAATTATGTATTTGTCTATGTCAGGATGCGGCGTTGGATTTTCAGTTGAAACCCAAACCAGCCGGCAGCTTCCTCTTGTGAAGCGTCAAAGCGGCAAAAAAATGCCTGTGTACGTTGTCGAGGATAGCAAAGAAGGCTGGTGCGATGCACTTACCCTTGGTCTTAAAACATGGTATAGTGGTCAAGACATTGATTTTGATTTCTCAAAGCTAAGGCCTGCAGGCGCAAGACTGCACACAATGGGCGGAAGAAGCTCAGGACCTGAGCCATTAAGACAGCTTCTAAAGTTTGCAAGGCAGAAAATTCTTGCATCCCAAGGAAGAAGGCTGAGAAATATTGATGTCCATGATGTAATTTGTAAAATAGGCGAAGTCGTCGTCATGGGCGGAGTTCGAAGAACCGCTCTAATCTCTCTTTCTGACCTTGATGACGAACAGATGAGAAAAGCAAAAACAGGACAATTCTATTTGACTGAACCCCAGCGCTCGATGGCAAACAATTCCGCCGTTTATCTAACCCGACCGACACAGGTCGAGTTTCTTGAAGAATGGCTTTCGTTGATGAAGAGCGGAACAGGAGAACGGGGCATATTCAACAGAGGAGGTCTCCAAGTCCAACTGCCTGAAAGAAGGTACAAAATACTAGGCGAACATGCAGAAACAGCAGGAACAAATCCTTGCGGGGAAATTATTCTGAGAAACAAACAATTTTGCAACCTTTCAGAAGTCGTGTGCAGAGCCGATGATGCCGAAGAGACTTTGATGAACAAAATGAGGATTGCAACAATTCTTGGAACTTACCAGTCAACACTGACAAACTTCCCATACCTTTCAAAAGAATGGAAGGAAAACTGCGAGGAAGAAAGATTGCTCGGTGTTTCATTGACTGGCCAGTGGGATTGCCCTGCAGTAAGAAATCCTGTGCTTCTCCAAAGGCTAAGGGATGAAGCATTGAAAGTAAATAAGCAATACTCTAAACGTTTCGGCGTTAATTCATCGACTTGTATTACATGTGTAAAGCCGTCCGGAACTGTTTCGCAATTAGTTGACGCAAGTTCAGGCATGCATGCGAGGCATAGCCAGAATTACATCAGAAGAGTAAGAATTTCGGCAACAGATCCGCTTTTCCAGATGCTCAAGGAGCAAAAATTCCCATACAAGCCTGAAGTCGGCCAGACAATGGAAAATGCAACAACTTTTGTTCTTGAATTTCCAATCAGGGCACCAAAAAATGCAGTCCTTCGCGACCACCTGACCGCCAATGACCAGCTGGAACATTGGAAAATGGTAAAGAAAAGTTTCTGCGAGCATAATCCATCTGTAACAATTTCAGTTAGCGAAGATGAGTGGATTGAAACTGCTTCATGGCTTTATTCAAACTGGGAGATAATTGGCGGGCTTTCATTTTTGCCAAGGTCAAACCACACCTATCAACTTGCGCCTTATGAAGACGTTTCAGAAGATGAATTGGAAAGGTTGGAAAAATCCCTGCCCGATATTGATTTCTCAAACATAGTTGCCTATGAGAAAGACGACCACACCGAAGGTGCAAAAGAAGCTGCCTGCGTAGGCGGAGCCTGTGAATTCCTTCCAAACGAAGTTCCTCAGAAAGCAGATAGCAAGGAAGAGAAGGTCAAGACTTAGATTTTTCTTCAATTTTTCTCTTAGTAAAAAATCTAGAATAAACAATCATCGTTATAATATATGCTAATCTCAGCACAATAAAAATTACGAACGCATAAAGCAATGTAAGAAATATATTATTCAGTGAAATATACTTTAAAAAAGCAGGATTCATTGAGCTTTAAACGTTAAAACACAATTTAAATCTTTTGGAAATATGTTACTGTGCAGTAAAGCGAAGGATTTTTAAGTAAACGCCTTCAACTTAATTATGGAATTTTCTGAACTTTTTGCACGGGAAAAGGTTTAAATACAGTCTCAATCTCACATAAAAATATGTTAATCCTAGACGAAATTCAAAAGGCGGAGCAAAATTCCCAGAAAAGGCTCGAAACAGCAAGAGCAAAAAAAGAGGAGCTTATTGCAAAAGCAAGAAAGGAAGCTCTTCAGATTGCAGCAGATAAGCAAAGACAGCTAGAAGAAGAAAGGAAGGCAAAAATAAGGGCAAGAGAAACTGAACTTGAAAAAGCGAGAAAAGAAGCGCAAAAGAACGCTCAAAAAGAATTAGAGAAGCTCGAGAAGAAATTTGAGTCAAACAAGCAGAAGGCCGTTGAGCTTCTCCTTGAAAAATTTGAGGAAAAGATAAGCAATGCTTAAGCCAGAAAAAATGATCAAGGTGGTGATAGCAGGCCATAAGAAGGACCTCTCAAAAGTGATAGATACGCTGCACCAAAAAAAAGTGCTCCATATTGTCGAGCATAAGCGCGGGCAACTCGATATCGGCAACCCGCTGCGAGAAGGCGAGGAAATATCATTTCTTCTGCTTCAGATAAGGGGACTAATCAGCATGCTTGGCATAAAACGGATGGCGCCAAAAAAAGAACTCAAGTTCCTAAACGTAAAGGAGACAAAAAAAGACATAACAAAATTATTTGCAGTCGTGCAGAAGAGAGTTGATGAGCTTGCAAAAATAAAAACCATGCTAGATAGCAAGAAAAAGCAAATTACAATTCTTGAAAAACTATCATTTTACAAAGGCAATCTTGAAGCACTTAGGGAAATTAAGAGTCTTGCATTCTTTATCGGCGAAGTAAAAGATTCCGCTGCGCTTGAGCAGGAGATAAATAACATTACTGCCGGCTATCATTTAGAAACAAACAAGGGAAAAAGCAAAGATTTTTTAATTCTTGCTGCTGAAAAAACCGCTGAAAATAAAATCTCATCAATCCTTCCTAAATTTTCATTCAGACCCGAGCCTCTTGACATCATAGCTGAATTCAAGGGAATGCCAGAGGATATTCTCATCAGGATTAGACCCGAATTCGAAAAATTGCAGAAAAGACATGAATCAATCGAAGCATTCCTGAACACATTAAGAAGCAGGCTAAGCTCGAGCCTTCCCTTGCAGGAAAATTATTTGACAAAACTAACTGAAAAGACCGAGGCGCCTTTGAGAATGGCCGTCACCCAAAATACGTTTCTTGTAAGCGGCTGGCTGCCTCAGAAAAATAAGGACGATACAATCAAGGTATTGAACGCTGCAACAAAGGGCAGGATTGCAATCGAAGATGCCTCCTTTGATGAGCATGAAAGAGTTCCAGTCAAGCTAAATAATCCTGCCTTGATACGGCCATTTGAATTTTTTCTTGATCTTTATGCGCTTCCCAATCATCACGAGATAGATCCTACGGTTTTTATTTTCCTCGGATTCCCTATATTCTTCGGGATGATGCTTGGCGATATCGGATATGGGTTAGTTTCGCTGACATTATTTCTGGTTTTGATGAAACTCATACCCCAAATGAAATCACTGCTAAAAGTTATGATTCTTTCTGCATTATCAACTATAGTTTTTGGGTTTGTATTTGGAGAATTTTTTGGTGCGGAAGAGTTGTTTGGCCATGAAATACCTTATCTAATCCACAGAACGCACGATATTCAAACAATGCTCGTGATATCGGTGCTTATCGGTGTGCTGCATATTGTAATTGGCCTGCTAATAGGATTTTATAATGAGTTGCACCACCACGGGTTGCTTAAGGCAATCAATGCAAAGCTGGGATGGATTGTCTTGCTTGCAGGAGCAGGAATTCTGCTTAATGAGTTGGCTTTCAAAGTTGTTATGATTCCAAATGGAATGATTATTGGCGGAGCGCTTGCCTCGCTATCAATAGTCATGCTGTTCCTGGGCGAAGGCGTAAGAGGGATGATAGAGCTTCCTGGAATTTTCGGGAATATATTGTCTTATGCAAGGCTGATGGCGCTCGGTGTCGCATCAGCAGGCCTTGCAGCTGTCATCAATGACATTTCAATGCCGATGTTTAGGGGAGGAATTATAGGAATAATCGCCGGAACAATAATTTTGCTCCTTGGTCACTTGATAAATTTCGTGCTTGGCCTGATAGGGCCTTTCTTGCATTCATTAAGGCTTCAATATGTTGAGTTCTTCACCAAATTTTATGAGGGAGGGGGAACTCGATACGTTCCTTTTGGAACAAAATAAACATGGAGGCAAAAAAATGGTAGACACAGGAACTGGATTGATTGCGGTCGGCGCGGCTATTGCTATAGGCGCTACTGCAATTGCATCGGGAATCGCAGAAAAGTCAATAGGTGCAGCAGCTGTGGGTGCAATGGCAGAGAAAGAAGAATTATTCGGTAAAGGATTAATCCTTACAGTCATTCCCGAAACGCTTGTCATATTCGGCATGGTTGTAGCAATCCTGATATTGAACCTTGCGCAAGGTGGTTAAGTTTGGGTCTTGAAGAACTTAAGCTCAAGATAGAGAAGGAAACCGAAACTGAGGC
>JAGVWD010000058.1 GCA_018304445.1 Candidatus Iainarchaeum sp.
TAATTTTTTTATCTGTTTGTGGCGTGCCCTTTATTGGGTGTTCTCCCCTTGCCCAGCCTATGCCTGCCCTGAGTGTTCTCCCTTGCGGTTTCCCTGGTTTCATAGTGCAACATCCCTCCTTCAATATTTGTTTGCTTCAATTTTTAATGCTTCCAGCGTAAAAATGGGGTCACGGGGATTTGAACCCCGATCAATAGGTCTGGAGCCTACCGCACTGCCGGGTTATGCTATGACCCCTGTATTCTACACTAACTCAGGAAACCTCTATATTTGGGATGTGGAAACTAATTAAAACAGAACCAGCAATTTCAAAACAGCCAAAGGCAATCGCCTTTCGAGAATTTCATGCTTCCACTGCATTTATTGTGCGCGGAAAGGATTAAAAAAGGAATCCTGCGCCCTAAACCGCTAACTTAATTAATGTGTTAATATATAAATGCAATTGGTGTCATGCTTGCTGCAACCTACAAAGAAAATCTGGATGGATGGGAAGTTTGTTTCATGGAAAGATGCAAAGGTGCATTTTTTGACTCATGCCCTCCATTACGGCTCGGGGGTATTTGAGGGAATCCGCGCCTACAAGGCAGTTTCAGGGAAATACGCAATATTCCGCCTGAAAGACCATGTGAAAAGGATGTTCCATTCTGCAAAAACATTGGAAATGGCGATGCCATACAATGAGCATGAAATTTACAATGCAATAATAAAAACTGTAAGAGTTAATGAAAAATCATGCGGGGGCGCGGATTCAATTTACATCCGCCCGCTGGTTTATTACGGCTATGGGAAATTAGGGCTGGATCCTACCGGGGCGGAACTGAATATCGGGATTGCCTGCTGGCCGTGGGGCGCATATCTGGGGGAGAAAGCGCAGAAATCCGGAATAAGCGCAACAAGCAGTTTCCTGAAGAGGATGTATTCAACCCCTGAAATTGCGCATGCAAAAATCACTGGCCATTACTCAAACAGCATCCTTGCAAAGCATGACGCCCACAGGAAGGGCTATGATGAGGCAATAATGTATGATTTGCACGGGAAGATTGCCGAGGGCACGGGGGAAAACATCTTCATTGTAAAAAGCGGAAAGCTGGTTACCCCCCCTGCGGGCAGCATCCTTCTCGGAATAACGCGCGATACGCTCATAAAAATTGCAAGGGATTTCAAAATTCCAGTGCTTGTGAAGTTTTTCGGAAAAAGGCAATTGTATAATGCTGATGAGGCGTTTTTGTGCGGAACAGCTGCAGAAATAACCCCCATAAGGGAAACTGATGATAAAATAATAGGAAAATCCTGCCCAGGGCGGATAACAGAACTGCTCAGGGAATTGTATCTGGACATTGTGCATGGGAAAATTGCAAAATATGAAAACTGGCTTGATTATGTTTAGCTGTTTAAAGCCGCATAAAGAAAAACCTTATTAAATCCAAGCCCCTTTTTATATTGGAAAGAGCATGTGCGCAAAAGAGGAAAGGATTGAGGAAGATTCTGCCGGGGCAGAGGCTGATATTTTTGATGAGCTGCTTAGTGAGGAAAAGGGCGGAAAGGCAAGAAAAATGCCTGAGCCTGAGGAAGTTGAAAGGGTGGAAAAGCCTGTGAAAAAAGAGCGCGCAAAAAGGCAGGCAAAAGAAGGAAAGCCGGAGCATGAGAAGGCGCCCGAGGAAATTCCCGAAGATGCTGAAAATAATGAAGATGCGGAAGATCCTGAAGATTCAGAGGAGGGAGGTATCGGAACCGCAGGTTCTGATATTGAAAGGCCTTCGCGCGAGCACATAAGGAAAACAATAATCGAGAATGCCGAGCTTTCCTCAATCTCGGAAAGCGCGGGGGCGAGCGCGGTTCCCCTGAAATTCCTCGAGGACAAGGACGGAAAGGCTGTTTTTATCGGAAGGAAAAAGGCATTTTTGCTGAAATACGGCTTTGAGGGCGCGCTGCACATCGGAAGGATTGCTGCCAATGAGACAGAGCACCAGAACAAGGACATTTATTTTGATTCCCTTAACCCGCATGTTGTATTTGTATGCGGCGCGAGAGGCAGCGGCAAGTCTTACGATTTGGGGGTAATTGCTGAGGAGCTTGCGCTCAAAAACCCGAATATCGGAACCATTGTAATTGACCCTATCGGGGTGTTCTGGAGCATGAGGCATCCGAACAAGGAAGAGAAGGAGATTGCAGAGCTCACAAAATGGGGAATGTTACCTCAAGGCCTGCACAATCTGAAGGTTTTCATTCCAGAGGGAATGGCTGAGAAGGTGCCAAAAACAACATATGATGCAACCTTTGCCATGCCGCCCATAATTCTTACTGCTGATGACTGGTGCTTGACCTTTGGAATAGAGAGATTCAGCCCGACAGGCCTGCTGCTTGATTTGGTGTTGAAAAGAGTGGAACACGGCTATAAAAACCTGCAGGGGAAGAGCATAAAGGCGAAAGAAAAGGGCTTTTCACTTGAGGATTTGATAGAGTGCCTGCACAGCGATTCAGAGCTGAATTCAAGGGAGCGCGGCTATAAGCAGGATTCCATCAGGGCGCTTGCCTCAAGGTTTGAGGCAGCAAAAACCTGGGGCATATTTGATGAGAAGGGCACTCCGCTTGCAGAGCTCTCGCGCGAGGGCCAGCTTACAATTATTGACACGAGCTTCCTTGAAGACAACGTAAGCGCGCTTGTAATTGGAATACTCTCAAGGCGCATTCTGGCCGCGCGCAAGCTTTCCACAAGAAAGGAAGCCGCAAAGAAATTCAAGACAATGGATGTTGATGAGCTTCTGGAAGTGGAAATTCCCCCAACATGGCTTTTCATTGATGAGGCGCACACGCTGATTCCCTCAGGGAATGTCAAGACCCCCGCAACAACAGCACTTGTTGAATACGTAAAGCAGGGAAGGCGCCCGGGCTGCTCGCTTGTTTTCGCCACTCAACAGCCAAGCGCGATTGATGCAAAGGTCCTTTCGCAGCTGGACATCCTCATTACGCACAAATTGGTCTTTGATGATGACATTAAGGCAGTTTATAGAAGGGCGCCCACAATAATTCCAATGCAGTACAAGCGCAGCAATTTCATCAAAACAATGCCAATTGGAACAGGGATGGTTGCTGACAGGAGCGAGGAAACCTCGCGCGCTTTTGTGCTGCGCATCCGCCCGCGCATGTCACAGCACGAGGGAAGGGAAGCAGAAACCTCAGAATATGCGCGCACCTTCAGCCAGAAGCAAGTTGATGTGCTTGCAGTTGAAATGGTAATGCGCAAATTGGAGAAGGAGCATAAGATTGATATTGAAATCATAAGGCAGGTTGTTGAGACCCTTGATGCGAAATACAAGGCAAAAACCAAACTGCAGAGCGTGCTTGAGGCAATTGAAAAGAAGGGCGCAGGCGTTACAAAGGATTTTGCAACCCTTGGGGAAATTCCGAATGAGCCTGAAGTGATTGAATTGGCGCCAAGCGCCGAGGGGGGGAAGGAAGGTATCGGAAACGCAGTCTCTGATGAAGGCATAGAGCTCCTTGCCCTTCCAATGCGCATTTCCGAGGACAAGGCGCATGAAATTTTAAATAAAAACAGGAAAAGGAAGGTTTTGGGAATATTTGGAAAGGAAGAAGCAATTAAATCCCTGCGGCTTGAGCACATTACAATATGGAAGGCCGATTTTGAGGAGTATAAGGATAAGGTTGAATTCGTAAAGCGCTCATGCTATATCAATTCCCTAACAGGGGAGTTCCTGCATTTTGTGAATGGGGATTTTGCAGAATCAAACGGCCTGAGCAGGCTTTTCGAGCTTAACGAGGGGGAAATCAGTTTGCTTCTGCGCATGGGGGAGAAAACAAGGAGTTTGCAGGAAATTGCAAAAATCCTCAATACAAGCGATGCGAAGGCGCGCACCCTTGCTGAGAAAATGGATGGCAAGGGGCTGCTTGAAAAGGAAAAAATTGCTGGAAAAAATGTTTATGGCCGCGCAATAGAGATTGATTTGCCTCTGGAGCCAGAGCACGAGCTGCTTGAAAGTTTAGGGAAAATGCCATTTGTTTCTGCTTCAGTAATGGCAAAATGCAGGGAGCAGTTCCCGAAGGAAAAAATCCCCGAGCTCCTGCGCAAATTATGGCCCAATGTGAAAGTGAAAAGCATTGCCGAAATCTACAGGCCCATATGGCACGCTGTGCTTGAGTCCGAGGGAACTGAAAAAACAATAAGGATTGATGCGGTTACGGGAAAAATCCTCAGGCAGATCTGCTGATTGCGATTGATTAAAATGCGCTCTCTTAAATTCGGAAAAATCCTTGGAATTTCGCTTGAGCTGCACAGCACCTTCATTCTTTTTATCCTTCTGCTTGCGTTAATAGTCGCTATTTTCGATTCCGCAAATTTAATTCCCACAATGCTGCTGGTTTTCCTGCTCTTCCTTTCAGTTTTCATCCATGAATTAGTACACAGCGTTGTTGCGGTCCTGAAGGGGATTAAAGTGGAGCGCATTATCCTCCTTCCAATTGGCGGGATTGCAATGACGGAGGAAATGCCCGAAAAGCCCTGGGACGAGTTCATAATTGCGGTTGCAGGGCCAGCATTCAATTTTGCAGTTGCATTCCTCATACTTCTGCTCTGGTTTTTGCTCCCGGGAATTCCCATGCCTTCCGCCTCTGTTATTGCGGCAGGCCTTGGAAAGGCAATAATGAATTATCCCCTGTTCGCATTCCTTTACATAAACCTAGTTCTCGGCGCGTTCAATTTGTTCCTGCCTGCGCTCCCGCTTGACGGGGGAAGGGTTTTCCGCGCGCTTCTCGCATTCAAATTTGGATTTGCGCGCGCAACAGCAATAATCGCAAAGGCGAGCGTCTTCATTGCGATTTTCCTTTTCCTAATTGGAATGCTTATTGGCGACATAATCCTGCCGGTTATTGCGATTTTCATCTACTTCGGCGCAGGCCAGGAGAACGAGATGGCAATGCTGAAGTTCGCGCTCAGGGGGATAAAAGTGAAAAGCGTAATGCTCAGGAATCCTGCAATGGCTAATGCAAACACAACCCTGGAAAAGTTATTCATGCGCATGCAGAAAACAAACATGACTGAATTTTTAGTTGCGCTTCCAAAGGGCTACTCCTGCATTAATGCCGAAATGCTCTCAAAAATCCCGAAAAGCGCATGGCGCAGAACGCAAATTAAAAAAATTGCAGTGAAGGCAGCTCCAATAGGTGCGGAAGCCGAAATCACTTCAGTGCTTGCAAAGATTCTGGGAAAGGAATATACAAT
>JAGVWD010000055.1 GCA_018304445.1 Candidatus Iainarchaeum sp.
TGATTTGGTTGAGGATGAGCTGGCATGCGTAACTTCCTCGGGAACAAGCATTGACTTCTGGTGGAATCCGAAGCCGGTAATGAGCAATATTGAGCCAGAGGAAATTGCCGCAGAGAAGGAATGCATAACATAAATATTTGATTCAATATCCAAAATAAATTTGCGAGTGTGGAAAAATGCAACTAATAAGGGCAACTTTAATTGTTTCTGGCAGAGTAAGAAAGGTTGGCTACAGGTTGATTGTTGAAGAAAAAGCGCTTGGTTTAGGCGTAAAAGGGACAGTAGAGAATATGCCAGATGGAAGAGTCAGAATAGTGTGCGAAGGGGAGAAAGAAAAAATTGATGAATTCATTAATGCAATCAATCTGAAAGAGCGCCTGATAAATGTGCAGAATATTGATAAAAAAATTGACAAGGCAACTGGAAAATTCAAAGAATTCAGAATAATAAGTGAAAATGACATGAAAGAGCTGAGAGAGAGTACAGATGCCGGTGCAATGTATCTGAGAGTTTTGGTTGAAGATACTAACAACAATTTTAATAGTTTAGACAAGAAGTATGGGAGCATTTCTGAAAAAATGGACAAATTTGCGGAAGTTATATCTGAAATAATTAAGACATTAAGGGAGGACAGGGCTGAGATAATTGAAACCTTGAAGGAAGACAGGGCGGAAATGAAAGGGATTGCAGGCGCAATGGTTGAAGCAATAAAATCATTTAAAGCTGGCTAAGGGGCTTTTCGGAAATGATTAAAAATGGGAATAAAGGACATTTACTTCAAGCTGGAAGATGCCTATTACAGAGTGCTGGATAAGATAAATGCAGCAATCCCTGTTTATAAAATAATCGACCCCATAGACAAGGTTGTGCCGAGTTTTGCGCTTCTTATTTTAATTGTTGCAGCGCTTATTGGGTTTTTTGTTGTGCTTCCCCTGATTAATATTGCCCCGGAAGCGCAGTACACGGACCTTGAGCTTGAAATAACAACAGGGCAGAATGTCCCATTGGGCGGGGTTGAAGTTACAATAGTGCAGGACGGGAACATACAGAAAAGGCAGAGCAATCCGCTCGGGAAAATAACTATTGCGGTAATTTCCGGCAGGGAAGTGAAGCTTTCAGCGGAGAAATCCGGCTACGAGAAATACAGCAAAACAATTACCCCTTCAGGAGCTAAATTCCAGCAGGCAATAAAGCTCATTGCGGCAGCAATAAAAGGGAGGGAGAAGACCATAAACTTTGTTGGCACTGACAATAAAAAACTTGGCGGGGTGAAAATTACCGTGGAATTCTCGTGCAGCACACCAGGGGTGGAGCCGGAGCCGAAAACAATTGAAACGACTTCCGGGGAAATAAAAATTACCCCGCCGGAGAACTGCGGCGCGCTGAGCATTTCAAGGATTTCAGCGCCGAACTACAGGCAGAACGAGGAGGATTCCTTAAGGATTGATGAAACCTCCGAAATAATAAAGCTTGAGGCGATTCCACAGCCAACAGGCGAATTGAGGATGAAGGTTGTTTCCGATGCCGCTGAACTGCTTAGCAATGTGAGGGTTGTGCTTTATTCGCCGGATGGAATTGAGCAGACGCGCACTTATTCCGATTACGGCTATGCGACGCTGAAGGCAAGCCCCGGAGCCTATTATGTTGTTGCTACGGATGAGGCAAACAGGTATGCGAGCGCGAGGAAGAACGTAACCATTACGGCTGAAAAGAAGGATGATGAAATCGTACTGCAAAGGGACATAAAGGGGAGGTTCAGCATTGAGGTCTTGGACAAATCAACAAATGCAATGGTGAAAAACGCCAAGGTGCTGCTGAAAACAAAAGAGGACATGCGGATAATTGCCGAGGGGGACACGCGCGATGGGAACAAAGTTGAGTTTTCTGTTTATGATGATGTTGATTACCTGCTTACGGTCACGCATGAGGAATACAAGTACGAGACAAAGGACATTAAAATTTCCGACACAAACATAACCATAAAGCTGGAGAAATGCACGCCGGAGAATTGCGGAATTTTGATTGTAAGCGCCTATGATGAGGATAATCTTGCGGTTGTTAATGCGGAAATTTCGCTTTATGATGCTGACACAAACTTTTTGGCGTTTGACACAAAGCAGATAACTGATGTTAATGGGAATGCGAAATTCCTCAATGTTCCGGAGGGAAAATACTTTGCAAAGGCGCTGAAGTATCCTGCTTCCGGGGCTTCGGAAGCGAGGGAAATCAATATAAGGGAAATAACCTATTTCGAAATTTTCATGCTCATAGGGCAGGCTGATGTGGAAATAACTGCAAAGGACCAGGATGGAAGCGCAGTGCCTTTTGCTGAAGCCGAATTCAGGACTGAATCAGGGGAGCAGCTTGGGAAAATAAGCCTGGACAAGGGCGGGATTGGAAAATACAAATTCAAGGCAGACAAGAGGATTTATGCAATCGTGAGGAGCGGCGGATTTTCCACATATACAACAGGCGCGGTGCAGCTGATGCCGAATGAAACCGCAAAGTTGAATGCCGTGATGATGCCTGAGCTTATTTCTGGGGAGGCAAGGGCCATATACAAGGGCCTTTATAACACAAGCGACCAGAACGTGTTTGATTTGGTTGAGAGGGATAAAACATATGTCGTGAAAATGCTGCTTGCAATCCCCAAGGAAAAGAATTACAAGAGCGCGGGCATGCATTTAAGAACCGGCATTGATGAACTGATGGAGAAGGATGACATATTCATAAAATCAGTGAATGCGCCAAACACAAGCATAACAAAGGGCACAACTTATACTGCGCCAACAGGATATGATGCTGATGCAAAGAACATTACGCAGGGATATGCAAAGTGGCTTAACATCCTCTGGAATGCGCCTGAAGCGGGGTATTATGAAATAAGCGCAGAAATCCGCATAAGGGAAAGCGCGGAGAATGCGGAGCCGCTTGCCCTCTTCTACCGCGTATTCGGGATAAACCAGGACAATTCGTATGCAAGGGATCCTGCTGATAGCGAGCTTGGAAGCGCTGAAAGCACTTCTGCGAAGCAAGCATTATATGCGCTCGCATATGAGAAAACCTATTACACAGAGCCGCCCCCTGAGCTGTGCAGCGTGGATTTCTGCTTCTATGACAGCATAATGGACCTGAAGGAGATGCTGCTGCAGCACGAGGAGCCGTTTGAGCTGGTTGTATTTAATGATTACAATTTCTTCTTCACATTGCAGAACAACTCAGATGCCGTTCATAATGTTGCAGAACTGCGCGTGAAAAGCACAATAAATGGATTAGATGTTTCCGAGGACCTGGAATTCAGCAGGTATGAATTCACAAACGCTTCCGGAACAAAAATTTCCGGGGAAGCGAACAAGGCAAATGAATTGCCGGCAATAGATCTGGGGAATTTCACCAAAAATACCGCAATCTCCGGGACAATTTTCCTGCAGCCGAAGATTCCCGATGATGCGGCAATACTGCTTGAAGCAATTTCTGATTATGAGAAAGTCTGGGTGAAGGAGGTTGAGCTGGACACAAGGGCGACAGCAAAGGCAAACCTTGACATCAATGTTTCCCCTGAAAACCTTGCTCCGCTGATTGAAAATCCGCTCACTGTTGTTGTGAGGGATTCCTCAACCAGAAGCAGGATAAAGGACGCGCTTGTGAAGGTAACAATAAACAATGACGGTTCCCTGCAGGCACTTGCGCCGCAATACACGGATATTGAGGGAACTGCATATTTCACGCTGAGCGCGCTTCCCGCGAATGCGCAGATAATAATTGATGTGGAGAAATACGGCTATAACCCCGCGCAGGCAACAAAGACAATTGAAAGCGAAATAATTGAAATTTCCCCTTCTTCCCTTTCCTATAATTTGGATGTGCGCGTGGAACAGCAGCAGGAAGAGGAATTGACAATAACAAGCCTTGTTGAGCCCGAACTCACAATAAGCAATCTGGAGCTTTCGCTTGAGGATGTTGATGGATTGCTTGACATTGAGGCAATGCAGAACTGGCTTGACCAGTATGTTGGGGCAACCGTCCTTGCGAAGGATGTTGAGGAAACAATAAAAGTGAATGCTGTTCTCTCGGAAGCAGGAAAAGCAATTGAGGAAGGCTCAACTATTAAGGGAAGCCTGAACCTTGAGGTGGAGAGCGCTGATTTCGGAATAATATGGCCATTTGCAATAGATGTGAGCATTGCTGTCGGATTGGGCCCTGAAATTGAATTGGAGCAGTGCATGGACATTAGTAAAAGCGACTGGGAAGCCGCGCTTATTGAGGGAACTGCAATTACTGACATTACACTGCGCAATTACTGCGTAATTGATGGTGAGCCTGTTGTTTTGAGGGACTTGCAAGCTGAAATCGTCTGGAATGGGGACAGGAGCGGGGAATTCCAGATTGCTGTTGAGGGAGGGGCGCTTGAAGTTTTAACTCCGCTGAGAACAGCAATGCTGATGGAGGAAGTGCCTGCTGACGGGATTGTGGATATGGAGCTCGCCTTTGCACCTCTCCCCGATATGCAGGGGGAAATTGCCGAAGCCGACATTATAATTACTGCGCGCATTCTCACAGGAACAGGGGAGGAGCAGATAATACAGACCTATCCTGATGAGGAAATCCGCGCAAAAATCTTCATAACAAACCTGAAGGACTGCATTTCCGCTGCTGAGGGCGTTGGAGTAATAGAAATGGGCGCTGAGTCTTCCACCACATTTGAAATTTCGCGCAAGTCCGGGGACGAGGGCTGCGGGGCAATAGATATGCAGTTCAGGCTGTGCAGCGATTCCGATTCGGGGGGCTGCGATGAGATTGAGGTTGACCCGCGGACATTTGATTTGGATGAGGACGGGGACTCAAAGACAATTACTGTGCAGAGCGATGACATTGCGGGAATGCACGGAATCAGAGTGGAGGCAAAACCCTCAGGAAGCGACTGGACCGAACTGGGGTGGATAAGGGTGCAGGTAAATGAGCCAGGAGATGCGCAATTTTTGCTTGATACATATCAAGTAATTCTGCTTGAGAAGGATGCGCCTGAATATATTGAAGTTACAAACAAGGATTATATTACAAAAATCAATGTGCGCGCAAAGGCCAAGAACTGGGACGGCTATGCTGATGAGGATTATTCCTGGGGCGCACACTTTGGGAAGGCACTTTCCTATGGGTTGATTGCGGGGGCTGCAGCAATGGTGTGGGTTGTTGCGG
>JAGVWD010000056.1 GCA_018304445.1 Candidatus Iainarchaeum sp.
GAGCCTTCCTTCTTTTGATGGAACGCCAATTTCTATTTCACGGTCAAATCTTCCTGGCCTTCGTAGTGCAGGGTCAAGCAGATTTGGAACATTTGTTGCTGCAAGCACAACAACCTTTCCTCTTGATTTTAGCCCATCCATCAAAGCGAGCAATTGTGCAACGACTCGCCTTTCGACTTCTCCGTGGCTTTCTTCTCTTCTTGAAGCAATTGCATCAATTTCGTCAATGAAAACTATTGAAGGGGCTTCCTTCTCTGCTTCCTCGAATTTCTTGCGTAAGTTCTGTTCCGACTGACCGTAATATTTGCTCATTATTTCTGGCCCGTTGATTAAAACAAAATGTGAATTGGTTTCGTTTGCGACTGCCTTTGCAAGCAAGGTCTTTCCTGTTCCAGGCGGGCCGTGGAAAAGGACTCCTTTTGGCGGCTCGATTCCAAGCCTTTCAAAGATTTCAGGATGCTTTAGAGGAAGCTCGACCATTTCCCTTATTTTCGTTAATTCATCATGAAGTCCGCCGACATCCTCATAAGTGACCTCAGGGACTTTTTCCTCGACTAACTCTGTTGCTTCTGGATTAAATGTCACTTCAGTAGTTTCTATGATTATTACTGCCTGCTTGGGTAGCGAGTCTACTACAACAAACTTCAAATCTCCAAGCCCGAAGCCTACAACCTCATCATCTAAAAGCTTGAAAAAATCATCAAAAGGGGTATGCAGCGAGCTTTTTCTTCTGGCTGGGCTGCCGAGCGACACAATATCTCCCTTGATTACTGCCCTTCCCTGCAGACCTTGCTTGAAAATCTCTGGGGAAGCACGAATCATGATTCCTTTTCTTGCAGGCGCAAGTGAAACTTTCTTTGCCGGCTTGACGTCTGCTTTTCTTACATTTACAATTTCTCCAAGTCCTGAACGAGCATTTCTTCTGATTAGGCCGTCCATTCTGATTATATTATGGCCAATATCTGCAGGATACGCCCTGTCTACAACAGAAACTGTCTTTCTTTCGCCCTCTATTTCCACAACTTCTCCCGGGCGGACGCCGAGCAGATGCATGAACTGGGAGTCTATTCTTACAAGTCCTCTGTTAACATCATCTTGCACTGCTTCTGCAATCTTAAGTTTTACCTCTTTTTTCTCTTCAGGCATGATTTGGAAGTACCCCTGGTATTAAATAAAGCTTTCGAACTCTTAGCTGGGTACGAATTTAGGCAAAATCAGCCTATGTAATCCTTTGTCTCGTGCTGTGACTCAGTAATTCGCGGGAGCTGGATAGGCGGAGGCAAATTCAGCTCTTTTGAAAGCAAAAGGGCCTCAACATTGCACCTCATCATTATGAGGTTTAGCACTTCAGTGAGTACATCTTGAGACAGCTTTTCTTTTTTCTTCCAGGCTGAAAGGATATCCTTGCATTTTTTTGCATCGGCTGAGTAAAGCAGCTCCCCAGCAAGCTCAATTGTTGCGATATTTGGAGAATATTGGGATGTGAATTGGAAGGTAAAGCGAATGCCGCTTTGCTTTGATTTTGGCCCAAAATTAAATTCGGCCTCTGTGATGTCCTTTATTGAAGCGTTATTGCTAATCTGGATTTTTCCAACAGGGGCGCTTAGACGCTCTGCGTTCATCTTAAGGAAGTTAAAGCCTAGTATTCCCATTGCCAGAAAAAACGCCGGTTTGTTTATAAAACTTTGCTCGGAAAATTTAAAACACGGCACAGTTTTTCCTTCATATGGCTGAGTTTCTCAAAAATGCGCGAAACAACTACAAGAAACTCATAGTTGCCCTTGCGGCAGTACTAGCGATATATCTTTTGTTTACTGGAGTCAGGGTAATAGTAGTAATATTAGCGATGATTGTAATTGGAGCAGGTTCGACCTTTTACCAGATTTTTTTCAGGTCCCCGATAAATTTTGAACTCATAAAATTCGTAACTATACTTTGCTCGGTTGTTTTTGGCCCGGTGCCTGCAATTATAGTTGGGATAATCTCAAACTTTATTGGAAAAATGATGACCGGAAAACTGGAAGCTGATTTTATTGCCTCAATTATTGCACTTGTAGCAATTTCGATCCTTGCAAGCGCATTTAAGGGAGTAGATATTGTATTATTGGGAATAATTCTTGTTGTAGTTTATCATCTGATTATTTTCCCAATTGTGCTTTCGCTTGGAGGAAATATTGGGTATGGCGTAATTTATTCAGGAAGCAACATAATATTTAATATTGCAACTTTTAACTTGCTTGCGAGACCCGTTCTGTGGATACTGCAGAACGCAGTTTGATTGGAAAACAATTTATACGCTCTATTGAACAGGAATTACAATGAAAAGAATAAGTCTGCAACCAGTACATCATATTTTGGCCACTAAAGAAATGACTGTGAACCAGCTGCTTTCCCAAATGACAAAGACAGGCGTCATGGGTGCAGGCAGGCTTGGAAGGGCAGCCGATATTTATGAAATGATGCTAAAAGACAAGGAGTGCACAAAATTCTTCGGGCTTGCCGGAGCAATGGTTCCAGGCGGAATGAAGCAGATAATAATAGACATGATTAATGATGGCTGGATTGATGTTCTTGTTACAACAGGGGCGAACCTTACTCATGACCTTGGAGAGGCATTGGGCTACAGGCATTATCATAGCCAAGAAAAGATTTCAGATGCAGAATTGCACAAGCAAAGACTCGATAGGATGTTTGATTCATACATGCCTGATGAAATTTATGAAGGACTTGAAGATTTTTTCACAAAAATTTTGCCAAAGCTTCCAAAAGAAAGAATGGGAATAAGCAGATTTCTGAGAGAAATTGCACCTCAAATTCCAACAAAGCATCCTTCGATTTTAAGAGCGTGCTATGAGAAAAATATTCCAATCTATTGCCCGGCACTTGCAGATTCTGGAATCGGACTCCAGATATGGAATTATATCCAAAGGCATAATCTCGATGTTTTAGCTTTTGAGGATTTGAAAGAAATGCTTGATATTGCATGGACTGCAAAGAAAGCAGGCATTTTTTATGTCGGCGGGGGAGTTCCCAAAAATTACATACAGCAAGCATTACAGCTTTCAAAGGGAGCAACATATGCAATTCAGATTACGATGGACAGGCCGGAACCCGGCGGAAGCTCAGGCGCAGAGTTGCAAGAGGGGATAAGCTGGGGAAAACTAAAAGAGGATGCGCATTTTGTAAATTTAATCTGCGATACGACAATTGCGCTTCCCTTGATTAGGGCGGCAGTGATGGACAGGATGAAATGATTAGCCTTGGGATTATTTTTGCAATCGGATCATTAATTTGCTGGGGCACTGCAGATTATGTCCAAAAACTAATTTTTGGAAAAATAAACGTAAAGCAGCTTCTTTTCTGGAGCGCGCCGCTAAATATAATCATAACTGCCGCCTTTTTCCCATTTTTCTGGGAGCCGACATCATTTCCTTTGAGCAGCATAATATTTGCTATTGTAACTGGAATTCTCAATGGGCTTGGATTGATATTTTTCCTTACTGCACTTTCAAAAGATAAACTTTCCCTTGTCACTTCAATTGGTTCGGCATATCCAGTCATTACAATTATTCTTGGCATAATCATTCTAAGGGAAAATTTAAGCTCAATTGAAGGAATAGGAATTGCTATAGTAATGATAGGGGTTATTGCAGCCGGGTTTGTACACACAGGGAAAAAATTCCAGCTGACCTCGAGCATGACGATATTATTGTTTTCAGAATTGTTCTGGGGATTCGGCTTTTTTTTCTATAAACTGTCTCTTCCGGGGCTTGGATGGTATGCAGCAACCCTGATAAATACCGTAGCGTTAGCAGCCGTAATGGTTCCTTTTGCATATATTAAAGGAGATGGCCATGCCGCAATAAAAAATAATTTACTTGCTCCGATAGTATTTTCAATTTTCCTTGCAGTTGGAGGAACATTGCTTTATGCATTTGGAATCTCAATTGAAAGGACATCTATTGTTACCCCAATATCGGCAATGTTTCCGCTTGTTGCAATTGTTCTTGGCTATTTTTTCCTTAAAGAAAAACTACAGCTGCATCAATATCTTGGAATTGCATCAGTATTAATCGGAATAGTACTTGTTTCGGTGTAAAATGCTAGTCGATGTGCATGCGCATTTGGATGACAAATGGTTCTCGGAAGACCTTGATGAAGTAATTGAAAGGGCGGAGAAGGCTGGAATAATAGCAATCATCCAAAACAGCCTCAACCATAAAACAAACGAGGTAAGTCTTTCGCTTTCAAAAAAATACAAGATCATTCGGCCAGCATTTGGGATATATCCTTCTGAAATAAATGAGGATGTTGAAAAAGTGTGCGAGTTCATAAGACAGCATAAAAAAGAGGTTGCATCAATTGGGGAAGTTGGATTGGATGGCACTTACCCGGATATGGATGGGCAAAAGAAAGTATTTTCAGCCATGATTGCAATTGCAAAAGAGCTGGACAAGCCAATTTCAGTTCATAGCCGGAAGGCAGAGCAGGAAACATTATATGAGCTTGAAAAGCAGGATGCGCACAAGGTTCATCTGCACTGCTTTATAGGAAGCATGGCTTTGGTAAAACAGGCAGTAAAGCTAGGATATAGCTTTTCAATACCGTTAACTATTCTCAAAAGCTCTCATTTCCAGGAAATGGCGAAAATAATACCGACAACTCAGCTTTTGACAGAGACAGACTCCCCTTATCTCGGCATTGAAAGGGGAAAAAGAAATGAGCCTTCAAATATACCTCTAATTGTGAAAAAAATGGCTGAAATAAAGGGGCTTGAGCTAGAGGAAATGCAGAAAATCCTGTTCATCAACTACAAAAGGCTATTCGGCTAGCCTTCGAAACATTTATAAGGTTATTAGGCTGTATTTAAACGAATGGCTTCCTCGTTCCGTGAAGCTCTTGGCTTCCTAGACAATATAGGAGTTTATGACGTAGTCCTGCCTTTCATTCTGGTTTTTGTGATTGTATTTGCAATCCTTGAGAAGACAAGGGTTTTTGGCGTCTATACCTACCCTGATGGCAAGGAATACCCAAAAAAGAATCTTGATTCAATGGTTGCCTTTTGCATCGCCTTTTTTGTAATTGCATCATCGCAGCTTGTGGAAGCTATAACAAAAATTTCAGCAAACATGGTAATAATTCTCATGGCAACAGTCTT
>JAGVWD010000039.1 GCA_018304445.1 Candidatus Iainarchaeum sp.
ATAATCCTCAATGAACTTGTTCAGCGCCTGGCTCTTGTCATTCAAATCGTATTTTGCCTTAACAACAGTCAGCACCCTGTTTGCGTACTTGCTCAAATGAACCCTCGCATCCACCATGATATGCACCTCATATGCATATGGTGTGCATTCTTTTATTAAAGCCTCTGTTTTTGGGTTTTGTGCGATATAATGCCGTTTGATGAGGATTTTTATTAGTTTCCCTGCCTTTCTGTATAAGGTGCTTGAATGGGGAATGCAGAGTTAATTGAATCCATAAAATCGCTTCTTGGCTCTTCAGGCGCCAAGGGCTGGCCCGTAAGCGTTAGGGACAGGATAGCATTTCCGGAAAGGAATGAAATGCGCATTACAAATGCTGATTTTGCAGTTACTTTTCTCTGGACAATGCGCGATGCAATACTGCCAAAGTTTGATAAGGGAAGGCTTGCGATTGCGAGCAATTTTTACACTCCTGCAGGCCTGGAGGGAATGGCGCGCAACATCCTTGCAAACCCCTTCATACGCTACATGATAGTTCTTGGAAGCGAGTATTCCGCAGCGGAGCAGCAGAAAACCCTTTCCGCAAGTTCAACAATCCAGCAGACAAGCGCAAATGCATTAAGGGCTTTTTTTGAAAAGGGCATGAATTCTGAGCGCAGGATTCAAGGATTTGAAAGTGCGGTTTATTTCGACAGGAACATTCCTTCAGAGGCAATAAATGCCATAAGGAAAAATATTGAACTGATTGATTTGAATTCAAAAATGCCCCGCGCTTCCCTTGATGAGAAGATTGCAGAGGCAAACAGAATTATGAGGGAAGCGAAGAGAAAAGGGCCATTTTCAGATATGCCGCAGGTTTTTCCCTATGAGCCCAGCGCCGAGGAATTTCCCCATGAAGGAAGCGCGCTTCTTGTTTCAGGCAGCTCAATCCCCGAAACCTGGATTGAAATAATGCACGCAATCTCCAGCTATGGGAAAAGGAATCTGATGAACGCAAACACTGACCGCTGGGTAAAGGAAATAAACAATTTAGTCGCAGTAATCCACAGCCCGCAGAATGACGATTTATCCTTAAATCCATTCCTGGTTCCTCTCACCAAAGAAAAAATCCTTGCATACCAAAAAGAGGTCTTGTCCCCGCTTCTTCCTGAGGGAAAGGCCTACACTTACGGCAACAAGCTGCGTGCATATTTGGTTGAAGACGCAGGCGTTGTTAAGGAACTTGTAAACAGCCCCGCATATAAGGATTTTGAATTCGGAAAGGGCGCGCACCTTGATGCAAATGTAAAATACTTGGAAAAGGGCTGTGAAATAGACCAGATTGCAGATATTATAGATGCGCTGAAGCGCGACCCCTACTCAAAGGCAGGCGTTGCAATCACATGGCATGTTTCCGATGAGCTGATGCGCAAGCACAAAAGCAGCCCCTGCCTTGTTCTTCTGCACCCAATAGTGCAGGATGAAAAGCTGAATCTGATGGTTTATTTCAGAAGCCATGACATGGTACAGGGCTGGCCGGAAAACGCTTACGGATGCGCGGCAATACAGAAAACAATCGCAGACGCAATCGGATTGCCAACAGGGATAATTACAATAATTTCTGGCAGCGCCCAGATTTATGCGCATTACTACAAGCAAGTGGAGGAAATGCTTTCAAAATTCAGGAAACAGAAAATAAATTATTCGGACCCAAGGGGCAATTATGTCATTGCAATTGAGGATGGGAAAATTTCAATTGCACTTCTGCATCCCGAAACAAACCGCGAGATTGAGAAAATTTACGGCGCAAGCGCGCGCCAGATTTACGAGCAGCTCGCATTTAGGGCGCAGATAAACACTTCGCATGCGCTCTATTTGGGGGCAGAACTCCAGAAAGCCGAATTCGCTCTGAAGCGCAAGCTTGAATATATCCAAGACGGGGAATTAAGGGAAAAGAAATAGTCCTATACAATTTCCCCTTTGGAATCCCTTGCATAAATCCAGTCAAAGTTGGTTTTATTATATTCAAAAATTTCCTTCTCTGTGAAGAACCTATTTATTTCCTTCTCGGCTATTTCAGGGGTTTCGGATGCATGCACCAGATTCATCTGGTTGCTGACGCTGTAATCTCCCCTCAATGTTCCGGGCTCAGCCTCCCTTCCGTAAGTTCCCCCCACAAGCTTTCTTGAAACTTTACACGCTTCTTTTCCTTCCAAAACCATCAGGATTGAAGGTATGCTGGACATGTATTTTATGAGCTCTTCAAAAAATGCCTTTTCCGCAAGGTGCGCATAATGCTCCTTCAATTTATAAACAGGAAGATGCTCCATCTTCATTGCAACAATTTTGAGGCCTTTCCTCTCGAACCTTGAGATGATTTCCCCTGCCAAATCCCTATTCAATGCGTCGGGCTTTACTATAATCAGGGTGCGCTCATTCGGCATTTCAACCGCCTTCTTTTGAACCTGCGCCTTTCCACTTTTTATGCGTTGCAGTCCATTCCACCTTTCTCGGGTTTCTGCGCAAATTCAGGAGATTCTTCTCGCACTTGCGGCTGCAGAAATAATAAACTGTAGTGTCCTTCTTGACATACATGAGCCCCGAGCCGCGGAGCAGATTGTCCCCGCAAAAACTGCACTTTGGCATATTCAACCCCTCGCCTTGATTTCTTTTGCCTCGCGCTCTGTGTTCAACAGCACAACAATATCCCCCTTCTTGAGATTGCCCTTTACATTCCTGCGCTTGACCCTTCCAACTTCCGGCCCTTCCAGTATTTTGCACAGCACCTGCTTGATTTCCCCATACACGCCTGTGCGCTTTACAACTTCAACAACCTCTGCCGGAGTACCCTTTTCCCTGTATTCAGCCATTTTAATTTCCCCTCAAATTCATTTCTTGTGCAGCGCGTCAATTTCCTTCTTTGCATCGCCCTCTTCCAGAACGGCAATTGCGGCAGTTCCAACAACAATCCCCGCCTTCTCCCCAAGCTCTTTTTTGCTCGGAGCATTGAGCAATGGGATGTTCTTTTCCTTGCAAAGCGCAGGCAGATGCATCACTATTTCCTTGGGGTTAACGTCCTCCGCAACAACAACTGCTTTTGCGACCCCGCGCTCAACTGCCTTTGTAACCTCGTTTATGCCTATTTTCAGCTTGCCTGTTTTCTTAACCTTCTCGACAAGCGCAAGGGGATTCTCCACCCTAACTTCCTTTGCCTCGGTTTTTGCCTCAGCCTTTTCAGTTTTCTTTTCAGCCATATAAGAAACCTCCTTTTCTCGCCCCGCAATTGCAGGGTTCATCGTTTTATCACAGGTTTTATCAAAAAAAGATGCAACCCAGAATCAAAACGTATAATATACCCTGCGCCTTAAGGTTTTTAAATCAAACTAATCCGCTCATTTATGCGCAAACCAGAGCTTGGCAGTATTCCCTTCCCTTGCATCAAGCCTCGCATATCCCAATCTTTCCAGCTGCAGAATGCTCCCAACCTCATAATTCAGCATTTCGGCCTCCGCGCTCCCGTAAATGATTTTTGCATCAGGCATAAGCACCTCAATCCCAATGCTCTGCTCCTCAATAAGCCAGGGGATTAATGGCGCATCAATTTTTGAAGCGCTAACAAATTCAGCAAAAATCTGCATCGCGTCCTTTTTTACAACCCTAACATTGTATGCGTGCTTCAGCCTTATTGTTTCCCCTTCCTTCAATTTCTCTGTATCGCCCTTTTCAATTATGAAGCGCTGCATTCCCTCATTTAAGTGATAAACCTTCTCCCCGCGCTCTGGAAAATCAGGGTGCCTTGGCAGTTTCGCGTCAATACCCTGCGCAAACTGCACATCAATTAATACAGGCTCTGAAATGAAAATTATTCGGTCAGCCCCCGCATCAATGGCATTGCGGTTCGCATCATAAAGCGCATCCTCGCTCACAGTAATGTCATTCGGCTTTACGCCAATATCAATCAAGATTTCCCTTATCGCCTGCGCAGCAATTCCGCGCCTTCTCAAATTTTCAAGCGTTCCGACTCTCGGGTCATCAAACCCCGAGAATTCTCCCTCCTCAATCTTCGCCTTTATCTTGCTCTTGCTGAGGACTGTTTCGCTTAATTTCAGCAGCCCATATGTAATTGCATGGGGGTATTTCCACTTGAAATACTCATAGAGGAATTTCTGCTTCGTTTCATTCTGTGCGTGCTGCTGGCCCCTTATTATTAATGTAATTCCCAGCTCATGGTCATCAATTGCGCTTGCGAAATTATAGCTTGGCCACAGGCACTTTCCCGAAACTCTCGGATGTTGTGGGTTATCAACAATTTTCGCAATCCACCAGTCCCTTGTGCTCGGGTCCTTGTGCGCCAAATCGGTTTTGATGCGCATTACCGCTTCCCCTTCCTTGAACTCATTCGCCAGCATCTTCTCAAATTTCTTCATCTGCTCCTTTGGTTTTTCATTCCTGCACTTGCAGCCCTTTCCCTTTTTTATGAGCTCACGCCATTTCTCTGATGCGCAATTGCATATGTATGCGCCGTCCTTTTCAATCAGCTTGCGCATATAATCATAATACAAATCAAGCCTGTCCGAAGCGTAAATAATCTCATCTGGAGCAGCGCCATTCAGCCATTCCACATCCCTCTCAAAGGCCTTGTAAGCTTCCGCAACAGGCTTCTTGATTTTAGGGTCGGTATCATCAAACCTCAGGATGAATTTTCCGGCATATTTCTCAGCAAACGCATAGCTCATATAACAAGCCCTGGCATGCCCGAAATGCATCGGACCATTCGGATTCGGCGCAAACCTTGCAACAACACTTTCCTTTCCGGATTGCATCCACTCCAAATCCGGCAATCCGATCTTTTTCTCCTTCGGCTTCAATTCATATCCGGCTTCCTCAAATTTCTTATACTCCGCTTCAATCTCAGCAAAAGCCATTGAATTTATTTCCTTCACAATCCTCTGGATTTTAGGAACTATTTTCTTCAGGTCAACTTCCGCTTCCTTCTGCAATGCAATAACCTTCCCCACAACCGCGCCAACATCGGCCTTCCCGCTGTGAAGGAATGCATTTTTGATGGCATACTTGTAGATAAGCCCTTCAAGATCCGCGCTTTCTTCAGCCATTTCAACCAGTAATATTATGCCGCAAGGATATATAAAATTAGGTTTCGCCAGTGACTTTTCTCATTAATATAGTAAATAGTTCCTGGGTATTTGGAGTGAATTGTTTCTTTGCCACTGCATCCTTTACAAGTGGTCCAAATACTCGCAGCTCTTCCTCGTTCAATCTGCCCAAATCATAATTAATTTCAGGACGAATTAACTCTGCCAGATTGGTCATCAGCTCTACCCTTTCCTTGTTTTTAAAATGAAATTCAGGCTCCCTGCCGGAAGGTTTTTGTCTTCTACCCCTAAATATTGGCACCTTGATCACCTATCTTGCATTTCTAAGAAATCTGCGCACTCTTTTGGAATTCTGATTTTTAACTTTTGGGACATTTCCTTTGGTTCCTATAACCTTGTTAAGCAGTTTCTTGTCCGCAGCAGACAACACTCCTTTTCCGGTTTTTATAAAATTTATTATGCGCTGCCTTGAACTACTGTCTTGATCCATGTTCATGCGCTCTGTTGTTATTTCCCCTTCTTCCAGACTTCCTCGAAATAGCCTGAAAGCGCGGAGGCCATTCCCTTGTTGTTCGGCCAGATTGTGAAATGGTATTCCGGCTTTTCCTCGGTGAAATCGCTTATTGCAAGTATCACTTTTTTCCCATCAACAACATATGCATGCATCCCATGCTCCGCATCTCTGTGTGAAACTCCGGATTTTGCAAACTCCTTGGAAAGATGCGCAACTTCATTTGGGAGCTTTGCAAGCACCCTGACTTTAACTTTTTTTGAGCTTGCCTTCTTTATTGCATCCGCAAACTCCGGATAATGGTGCTTTGAGAAATTTGTAAATGCAATGACATCGCTTTTTGCGCTGCCAAGTTCCTGGGAAAGTATTTTTATGAAGTCATTGCGGTCCTTTACCTTCATTACCCTCTCGCCCTCGGATTTTGCAATTGCGCCCGAGTCGGAAATTACGCTTCTTATTGCGCCCGCTTCCCTTTCCAAATCCGAAATCTCATTTTTTTTACCATTCAGAAGTTCCTTAAAAACAGCCTCGCTTTCCAATACCCTGTATTTTTTCGGCCTTCCGTATGTTTCAATCACAAGCTTGCGCTTCATAAGCCTTTCCAGAACATCATAAACGCGCGTTTTCGGAACCTGGGCGCTTCTGCTTATTTCCGGAGCTTCGGCTTCGCGCAGCCTGAAAAGCGAGGAAAGAGTCCTTGCCTCGTATTCAGTAAGCCCAAGCCTCTGCAAAAACCCGTTTACAGCTTCCAAGTCCATGTTCTAACCCAAAATGCCTTGCTTATACTATAGTGCCTTTAGTATATATAATATTTACTGCTTTCAGTGAATAAAAGGCTTTTGGTAGGCTTTCTGCCCATAAGCAAACAACAAAAAAACAAGAAAAAGAAGGAAAAGCGGATTGAAGGTTTGATTATTTATTCCTTCCGATGAATCCGCCTATTGCTCCCAAAATGAAGCCTATTATCGCAGCGACTATTATCCCAAACACTAGGCTAATTGCGCCAGCGCTCGCTAATGCGCCGGACATCATGGGAACTGCAGCGTATATCTTCGCCATTAACGGCATTATTGCTGCAAGGCTTATGATTCCATCAATTATCCCTGAAATGACTCCAATCAATGCCCCTGCGAGCCCGCCATCAACAGCCCCGCCCTTGACTGTTTTTGCCGCGACATAGCCTGCCCATATTATTACTATAAGGCCGACCAGCCACAAAACGCTTGAAACCAGCATTACTGGGCTTGCCGCAAGCGCAAGCATATCTTCCACAGTGCTAATCCCTGAATATGCCATGTAGGTTATTGCCGCTGAGATTATTCCCAGCACAATCACTATCGCAAGCTGCAATTTCACTGCGCTCAACAACTTCCCGATATCAGCCATTTGTGCACCTCCTTTCCATTGAATATTGGCTATAATAAAATTTGAAGTATTTAAATGGAGCTGTTTGGTTTTTTTCGTTTTTAAGTTAAAGATTTTAATGAGCGGCTTGACAGAAAATTACGGCTTATCCGGCTGCTGCCCCTCATGCTCTACGGAATGCATTATTACATCAACGGCTGTTTTAATGAGGAGGAATACGATAAGTAATGAAAAGCTAATTTCACTTGTGCCAGTGCCAAAAAAAGCTAAGGACGCCAAAAAGCCACCGGCAAATATTGTAAAGTGCATAGGAATTATTCTTTTATACGGGGCAAACATTATTGTTTCAGCGTTCTGTTTTCCCTTTTGCCAGTTTCTATAGTACAAAAAGGAAAACAGATGATTGATAAAAAAAGCCATTACAACAGGCGCAACATAGCTTAGATTAGTGGAGAGCCCGAACCCTAGAAAAGAAGCATACACTAAGTGGAAAAGGCCATAGTGTAACGCAAAAAAGAATGCATTGGAAATCTCACCAATTTTTACTTTTTTCCCTCGATTTGCTCCGTTGGCATAGAAAGGAATGCCTCGTGCAGAGCCTTTAAGTGAAGACAACTTCAGAAAAGTGAAAAAGCCGATTATTACATTCTGCCACCAGTAAATCCAGAGCAAATCAAGCAGGTTCCAACTGAACCACACCGCTATAATGATTGTAATAAAGTTTGCCAGAATAAGGGAAATTGTTGTTGGATCTTTAAAATTAAGTTTCATAGCTAATCTAACACTTTTGCTGAATTTAAATCTAACTAATAAAAAGCGATTGCGGCATATCCCACAACGCTGCTCCTGTCGCGCGTTGCATCAGCGCTTGTGGAGTAATGCAGCAGCTCAGCCTTACTCGTGCCCTTTTCCTGCGCATACGCAATTGCCGCAATTATCGCCCCGTATCCGCAGATGCTGAATCGCTTACCGTGCACGAGATTGTAAAAGCCGCGTGCATCAAGTTTCTCTATTTTCCCAATCGCCTCAGAATCCTTTTCCTTTGCGCTTTCCAAGGGAACAAAATGCGAAAAATCAGAGCTTGCAATGACGCAGATTTTACACATTGTTTTAACTTGAATTTCACTTATTGCCTTTCCAATATTAATTAAGGAATCAAAATCATCCATTGCAAGGCATATTGGAACAATCCTTATTTTCTTTCCAAATTTATGGATTAGAAAGGGCAATTGCACTTCAATCGCGTGCTCCTGCATGTGCGCAAGCTCCCCCCTTTCAATGTGCAATTTTTCCGCAAGCTCATCAGAAAAATTCCCATCAACCCCTAGATTTCCAAGAGGAGTTTCCCATTGCGCATTTGAGGAAATTGAAATTGCATCCCCCAAGCCCGTGTGATTCGGGCAAAGGATTACAAATGTTTCAGCTGAATTAAGGATTGAGTAGGCGTATGCCGCGGTTTGCCCCGAATATCCGTATCCCGCGTGCGGCGCCACAATGACAGAAGTTTTAGTCCTCTTCTGCAATTTCACGCCTGCAAAAAACTTAGAAACAGCGGATTTCAATTCTTCAGCATTTGAAGGATAAAAAGAGCCCGAGACCGCGCACTTCCTTGAATCCATGTTTTTTCATTCTTGAAAATCAGTACTCGCGCCTTCTGTACTCCCTTCTTTCCCCGCGCTCCCTGTCCCTTCCATAGCTTTTTTTCCTGCCGCCCTCTTCCCCCTCATCGGATTCCGAGGCCCCTTCCTTAAGCACATACTCAAAATCCTCAACCTTCTTTGTAAATTCCGCGGGGCTCTTTATCTTGTTGAGCAGGAGCAGGACTTCCCTTGTGAGTATCCAGTACGCAAGCGCAAGGCTTTTCCTTCCCTTGTTGTTCATCGGGATTGCCAAATCAATATTTTTAAGCGAACTGTCCGTATTGCAGAACGCGATTACAGGCCTTTTCATTACTGTCGCTTCCGATATTGCCTGTGCATCCGCCCCGGGGTCATTTGCTATTACAAGCTGCGGCTCGACAAATTCCTTGCCCTCGGGGTTTGTGAAGGTTCCCGGCACAAAACGGGCAACAAATGCGCGCGCGCCTATTGATTCAGCGAATTCCTGCACCGGCTTCTGGCCATAGAGCTTGCGCGAAACAATCGCAATCCTTTCGGGGGCAAACTGCGCAATGAAATTTGCCGCAATCCTCAAGTGCTCATCAAATGTTGCAATGTCCATTACCTTCAGGCCGTCCCTTCTCTGCTTGTAAATATAGCGCGACATGTCCCCGGACTTGAATTTTGTGCCAATGTGCACGCCCGCCTTGAGGTAAACATCAGCAGGAACAAGAGTCTTCCCTGAAATCTGGAACTCCTCATTCCCGTAAATGTTCTGCGGGGATGAAATTGCTTTGTCCTCGGCCTGCGGAGCTTTAATCGCTTCAGCCTTTTTAGTAACTTCCTTGGCTTCCGCGCCTTCAGCTTTTTCAGTGTGCTTTTTTTCTTCGCTCATTATTGTAACTCCGTCTACTGCCTTGGGAATTTAAGCATCTCATCCATCAGATCCACATGGGAAAATATCGTGCGCCTGCAGCAGTATCTTTCTATCCCCAGCGCATCCATGACCTTCTGCGCGCTTTCTCCCTTCCTTATGCGCTGCAGATACTCGTCATACATTCCCGCGAGAACCTTCCCGCATGAAAAACATCTTACTGGAACAATCATTCTTTCACCTCTGAATTTTACCTCTTTGATTTCTGCTTCTTTGCCCTTGCGCCTTTTCCCAAAGGCTTCTTGGGCTCTGTCTGCCTTATGTCATCAACAATAAGCATCCTGTTGTAATCCAGGAATTCCTTCTTGAGTTTCGGGCTGTTTGTGTATGAGACCAGCGCCTTTGCTATTGCCCCGCGCGCTGCAACCGCCTGCGCCATCTGCCCCGAGCCCTTGACACTCACATCAACATCAATGTCATTTGCAAGGTCCCCCGCGAGGGTTATTGGCTCCTTTATGAGCAATTGCACATACCTTGGCTGTATAATCTCCAGAAGCATCCTGTTCACCCTTATTCTCCCTGTACCCTTCCTGAGCGTTGCATGCGCTATTGCAGTCTTGCGCCTTGCCTTTGTTACAACGCCCTTGCGCCTGGCTTTTTTTGATGCCTTCTGCTCAGTGCTCATGCTTTCGCCTCATACCCCAGATGCTTGCAAACATCTTCCAGATAAACAAACCTGTCGCTTTTACACTTTGCATCAGGAACTGTTTTTAAATTCCTGTCCTTAAGCTCCAATGGCAAGCCGGAATAAACCTTAAGCCTTCTGAACGCATCTCTCCCCGAAGCCCTTTCCGTTGGCAGCATGCCCCTTATTGCATATCTCATTATGGTTTCAGGCCTGTTTGAGTATTTCGGCCCGCGCTCAGGCATTCCCTTGTATGCGATTCCCAGCCTCTTCTTGAACTTGTATGCCTTTGCCTCTTTTGTCCCGAGCATTACGGCTTTTTCCGCGTTTGCAATTGTTATGGTTTCCCCTGAAATGAGGCGCTTTGCAACATTTGTCGCGAGCTTGCCCAGAATCAGATTTTCAGCATTTATTGTTGTCATAAAAATCACTTTATTATTGCAATGTCATTCGCATCTGCAGGCTTTCCTACGAATTCATCCAGCAGCAGCGCCTTTCCCTTGTGTTCGGAAATCTTTTTTATTGCTCCTGCGGAAAATTCAAGCGCGCATATTGAAAGCGCCGAATCCAGTGCGCCTGAACCAAGCACTTTCCCGGGAACAAGCAATGTTTTTCCCGGGAACTTCTTTGCCATTTTCCCGAGCTTCCACAAATTTACCGAAGGCCTTATCCTGCGCGGCTTTCCCAGCCTTTCCGCAAGGTCAAGCCACATGGCCTGCTTGCTGCTTTTTCCGAGCTTCTCAAGCCTTCTTATCAGAACCTGAGTTCCGAGTTCCGTAGGTCCAGTAACTTTCATTTTCTTATTCCCGTTTTTTATTCATTTTTTTCTGAAAATTATCTTATTTTTTCTTTGGGTAAAACCCAGTTTTCTTTTCCCTAGGATTTTCTTTTTCCAAAAGAAAAGGCTGGTGCAGGGGAAGGGATTTGAACCCTTGAAGGCACTAAGCCACAGGATTTCCCATCCTTTTTTTCAAGAGACCTTAAGTTTGGCAGAATTTTGTTTTTTCAAATCAAAACTCACCTGCCCCTTTGGCCGCTTGGGTACCCCTGCATCCGAACCCGAACCGCGGGAACCAAGGTTCCCCCAGTTTCAGGGTCTTCCTGACCCCTCCTCTTTTATAATTTTTTAATCTCCTTCCTGAAGTCCGAATTCCTGTCTTTCAGGATTTCCGCAGCCTTTTCAACTATTTCAGAGGCTTCAAGCGCCCCGTGGCTTTCCACAGTGAACAAAAAATCATCCTTGCTGTAGTCTATCGCAAGCTGCTGCAGGTTGCACACATCCCTGCATTTCCCGCACAAATCGCATTCAATCGGCGTTTCAAGGACAATCTTCTTTGCCTTAGCTTCCAGAAGCTTCTTTGCGCAGTTCTCAATGCATTTCCCGCACAGGTCGCAGTCCTTCCCGATGCTTATTGTCGCAAGCTGCCTGTAGGAAACAACAGCCGGCTGCCATTTCGCATGCTCCTTCCCCAAGCCCATTACCGCCTTCATCTCAAGCTTTAATTTCTGGTCCTTCAGCAATTTGACAATCGGAATGCGCTTGTCCGCCACTTCAATTTTCGGGTCGCTGCATTTTATGTCCTTTGAATAGACTGTGCAGGGCCCTTCCCTATCAATGCTCATTTTTGCGGATTCCCCCTTCTTGTATGTTTTCAAATCCGTTGTCAATGGAATCAATGCAAGCCTCTGGGTCAGGAACTCATCATACAATATCGAGGAATTTTCATATACTGAAACATCCTCTATCGCAAGTATTGGCACATCTGCCATTATTGTCCTGCGCAGGGAATTCGCGAATTCGGAATTTACCCCCCTTATCAAAAATTTAAGTATATTGTCCTTCTGTGCAATCTTTTTCACATCCATAATATGCACCTCAAATTTTTCCTATTTTTACACAATTTTTTTCTTTGGGCAATAAAACATTAAGCACACAAAGCTTGCCAACCAAGCGTGCTTATTTATTTCTTCTTGCTCCTGTATTTCCTTTTCCTTCTTGTTCCGTCATGCGGCATTGGCGTCACATTCTCAATGTTCCTTATGATAAGCCCCTGCCTTGTCAATGAGCGTATTGCCGCCTCGGCCCCGGGGCCTGGAGATTTGAGTTTTGTGCCGCCCGACGCCCTCACTTTAACATCAATGAACCTTATTCCGCGCTCCCTTGCCTTCTCCGCAACAACCTCTGCAACCTTCATTGCCGCATATGGGCTTGCTTCCTTGTGCTGCGCCTTTACAACTATCCCGCCTGAGCATTTTGCGATTGTTTCAGCTCCGCTCACATCAGTAAGCAGAAGAATGGTATTGTTATGGCTGGCATATATGTGCAGAATCCCGCGCTTTTCCTCATCGCTCATTTTAAGACGCCTCTTCCATATTTACTGCCTCTTCGGCAGTTTCCCCTGATGCGGCTTCCGCTTCCTCAGTTCCCTGCGATTCAGCGTTTTGCCCTTCTTTGGTTTCCACAATTTTTTCCTTTGCCGCAAGCTGCATTTGCTTTCCATAATATGCAATCTTTTCTTCCTCGCTCTTTGAAACTATGTAGCTCGGCCTGTCAATTTTCTTGCCGTTAACCGCAATATGCCCGTGCACTATGAACTGCCTTGCCTGACCTATTGTATTGGCAAGCCCCTTCCTCCACACTACAGTCTGTAGGCGCCTTTCGAGCAGTTCCTCAATTGACAGGACCAAAACATCATCAAGCGTTGCATGCTCCGGGAGCAATCCTATTTTCTCAAGGCTTTTAAGCAGCTCGGACTGCCTTTTCGCGCGCTGTTCCGCGGATAATGCAAGCAAACTTCTTGCATTGTGCCTTTTGGTCTTTACAATCGCCTGCAGGTGGTGCAGCTCGCGCTTGTTTTTCAGGCCATAGGTTTCCATGGTCTTGCGCTCTGACTCTATTACTGCAAGATCCCAGTGCTTTCTGGGAATTTCGTAATGCCTTTCGGCCCTTTTAGGATCGCCCATTGTTCATCACTTTTATTCTTTATTATTCTCCCTTGAAAATTATTTTCTCTTTGGGTATCAGAACCTGCGGTTCCGATACCTCCCCCTCTTTTTCTAAAAAAGAAAGGATTGGTCACTTCTTTTTTTCCTCTTTGCCCCCTGCCTTTTCCCCGGCCTTCGGGGCCATTGCCGCCTTTGCAGCCTTCTTTTCCACTCCGACGGAAACTCCGCGCTTCCTTGCCCTTGTGCGTGTTTTTCCGCCCCTTACCGGAAGCCCCCATGTGTGCCTCATTCCCCTGTAGGTTTTTATTTCCCTCAATCTCTGCAAATCATTGCGCAATGAAAAATCAAGCTCCGACATTACGAGATGCGTGTCTTTCCCGCTCTCAATGTCCTTCCCCCTGTTGAATGCCCACGAGGGGATGCCGTAATTCCCGGGATGCATCACAATGTCCTCAAGCACCTTGTGCTTGTCATCAGGAATTTCCCCGAGCTTCGCATCATATTCAATTCCCGTTTTACTTTCAAATACCCTTGCCATCATTACTGCCATCCTCTGCCCTATTCCCTTTATTCCAAGGAGCGCATGCCACACAGGAGAAAGGCCGTTAAGGTCCTTTCCGACAATCCTGACAATATAGCGGATTTCATCCGGGTTTTCTGCAGCTTTTACTTCAACCATATTAATTTTCCCCATATTCTATTTAAAAACACAAACTATTTTCCACTATTTTTTCATCAATTTTGCAATTTCCTCATGGCTTGTGCTCTTGCCCACATCAATCTTCTCCTCAAGCGGGATAAGGTGCAGGATGTTGCAGCGCTTCCTCTTCATCTTCGGCGCGTCAATTACCGCAAAATTCTTTTGCATTTCAATTACCACTACCCTCTTTCCGGCATTCCTTCCGCGCGTTTTCACGCAAATTCTTCCAACTTCAAGTGCAGGCATTTTTTCCCCTCCAGATTTATGCAACGGCCCTCTTTATGTAATTCTTTATGAGCTCTGCCGCATCATTGCTCATGATTTTGTCAGAGTTAAGCACAAGGTCATAGCAGTTCAAATTATCAATTTCGGCCCCGAGTTCGCCTGATGCGATTTTCCTCAGGATTTCCTCTTCCCCTTCAATTTTTACGAGCGCTGCATCAAATCCTGTTTTTTCGCGCCTGGAAAGCATCTTCGCCCTGTTCAGCCTGAATGAAAGCAGGAAAATTTTCGCATCAGCATTGCTGAGCATTATTCCCGCAAGCGCATGCTCCACTATGCAGTTTTTCCTGTGCACCGCCGCCTTGAGCATTTCGGAAACTCTTGCGGCATTTCCCGGAAGCGCAATCCCCTTTCCTATCTGCTCAAGGGAAACGTATTGCAGGTTGAATTCAAGCGCTATCTGCTTGCATATCTCCCTTGCATCCGTTCCCGGCAAGCCCGATATTGTTACTATCATATTCACTCAATCCTCTTCATTATCATTTCTGCGTATTTCCTGAAGCCCAGATCAACCTCGCCAATGGGCTTTATTCCGTGTTTTACTTTTATCGCTTCCTCTGTTGCAACTGCCCTGCATTTGTTGCAGAGTGCTCCAGCAAGCAGCGCGGAAGGCCTCTTCTCTGTTTTTGCCGCATCATGCGCCTTGCTTATTCCAGAGCCATGGAGCATCCCGTGCATTGTCCTTCCGCAAAGCGCGCATTCGTGCTTTGAAGACTTGCGCTTGCCGAAATGCAGCCTGACCACTCCGCCTGAGGTCCTCACATAGCGCCTTTTCATATTCCTGTTTTTAGGTTTAACCATTTTTTGCAACTCCCTGCGCTTTTGATTCCATCCTGTTTTCAACAGCATTAATTGCCACGCTTATGACAATGCTTGCGATAAACACGCAAATCACATACCACCATATCCAGCCCATTGCCGGCTTGAATATGCTTATTGGGAAAAGCGTTGGCACCGCAATCGTCCCATAGGTGCTGCCAAGCAGCCAATAAACAAACAGGAAAATTACGGTAAGCGGCATCAGCTTTATCATGCTGCCCATGCTGTGCTTCATGCTCTCATTTAGCGCGTGCATCATCTCCTGCTCAAGCTTCTTCAGCTCGGCAAGCGAATTCCCATCCGTCTTTCCCGCAAGCCCGCGCATTTTCTTCTGCTTCTCCTTCATCTCCTTCTGCATTGCGCGCATCTTCTTCCTGTCAGTAAATTTCATCTGGAAGATTTGCGACACTACAGCTATGCCTATTGAAATCAGCAGAATATCAATTGTCGGATTTATCAGTTGCCACATCAGAAACCCTCCGTTTCCTCAAACTTCCGCTTCTTCATTTAAAAAGTCTCCCGAGCAATGGGTGCATTTCCATCAGCTGCTCCCTTGCAAGTTCCTCATAAAGCCTGTAAACAATTCCAACAGTCAGAAGAATTCCTGTTCCGCTCCCCAAAGCGCCAGTTAAATCGGCAAGCCCGGCAAGCAATGCAACAAATGCGCTTCCAAGTATTGTAATTGGCGGAATATACCTGTCCAAAATCTGCCTTATGATGCGCGGGTCCTTCCTGAACCCCGGAATTGACATTCCTGCTTTCTGCAATTGCTCAGAAATTGCCGCAGGCCCCTGCCCCGCCATCTCCACCCAGAATTTCCCGAAAACAACGCAAATGACAACAAAAACCGCAATGTAAAGCAATGCATGCAGGATTTCAGCAATCACAATTCCCGAAAGCCCCTGCAGGAAAATCGCCTCGAAGAGCGCAGTTCCCCCAACCCTTGGGATTGTGGTGGCATAGCTTACTGCGCCGAGCATTGTTCCGAGAATCGGAATGTTTGCGCCCGCTATCGCCCACATCTGCAGATTCGCATACAGCGCCATTGCAAGTATTACCGGAAGGTTGCTCACATAGAGGAATTTCACAGGAAAGCGCGATGTTGCCCCGCTCCTTCCTACAGTAATTGGGATATTGACATGCATCCCCTCCGCAAACACAACAACAAGGAAAATTATAACTACAAATATTATCGGAACGGACAATACAAACGCATTGAGCAGGCTTCCCTTTACTGCCTCCCCGACAATCTGCAGCAGCAGGCCCTCAACTATCCCGACATTCGTAACAAGGTAGGGGGCGAAAATGCGCCATCCTATTGAGCCTGCGACTCCCCCTGCAATGAACAATCCAATTCCCGAGCCGATTCCGTATTTTGAAACCACCTCATCAAGATATATTAAAATTATTGCGCCGAATGCAATTTGCAGGATTACAGGAAGAAGCATTCCCGAATTAGGAACCAAAAATCCGAAAGCCGAATATACAAATGCCTCGAAGAAGCAAAGCACAATTCCGAAGAGCTTCTGCATGCTCGTGAAGCGCGCCCTGTCCTTTGGGTTTGAAAGGTCTATGTTTATTATTTTGCCCCCCACAAGCATCTGCAGTATGATTGATGCGAGCACTATCGGGCCAATTCCCACAGTTATCAGGCTTCCAATCTTGCTTGCAAGTATGAGCTCAAATGCCGCGAGATTTCCACCCAAGCTTCTTGAAAGGTCAATTCCATATACCGTAATATTGCCCATTATGAAAAACAGCAGAAGCGCCAGCGCGCTCCACATGAGCCTGCGCTTAAGCGTCGGCTTTACTTCCGGGCTCTTCACTTCGGGAAGCAGCTTGTAAATCGGCTCAAAAACATCAAGAATGCTCATTTTTCACTCTTCTCCTTTTTCTCCCCTGCTTCCTCAATAATCCCCTTTGATGCGAGTATTTTTTCCCTTGCCTTTTCGCTGAGCTTCGCATTCCTCAGGATGACTTTCTTTTCAAGATTTCCCTTTGAAAGTATTTTCCTTATTCCGAGCTTTTTGCAGTCAATTACATAAGCGTCGCCGCTCTTCTCAATCATTTTGCCTGAAAGCCAGCCTTCAATGTTCTCATCAATCTGCCAGAGGTTCATTTCATTCCCCTTGAGTTTCCTCGGCTTCAGCCTTATTGTAACCCCGAACGTATCATAATATTTGGAATACTTGTGCTTGTGGCTTCCGGCCCTTCCCTTTCCGCCCTTGCATCCGGAGCCGCGCTTATGCTTGGTATTTCCCGTGCCAAAAGTGCGCGAGCCGCGCAGCTTGTTTTTCCTTTTCCTTTTTCTCACAGTCATTCTAAATCATCCTCATAATCAATTTGTTTATCTCATCTCCCCTCGGGCCAAGCGCGCCCCCTACTGAAAAAGGCTTTTTTGTGCCCTTTCTCTCATATCCCTTGCTCGGCGCATGCAGCCTGAACACAGGCTTTATCTGCAATTCCGCAAGTGAAGTTTTCCCATCGATAAGCGCATCCGCAAGCCCACTGAAATTCCCGAACTTGTTTTTCTTCAGGAACTCCGCATCAATTTTCTTATCCCCCTGGAGCCTTGCCCATTTTTCAACAAGCTCTGCAAGCACATCATTCGCAATTTTTCCATAGGTAATGTAACTCCGGACCTTCTCAAGAGTTCCTGCGCTGCTCGGGTTTTCAGGCAGCAGCACAAGGTGGTTCTGCTTGTTGAGGCGCATAAGCCTCATCGCCATTTTTGCGTCCTTTTTAGCGCCTATCAATCCCCTTACCATTATTGCTGCGTACATTTTCATTTCACTTCCAGCTTTCTTGACATGTTGTCTGAAACATGCACCTTGGATATGTTTGCAAGCGCATTTATTGTCGCCTTCACAAAATTAAGCTTTGTTGCAGTGCTTCCCTTTGTCCTGCTCCACACATCAGTTATTCCTGCCAGTTTCAGCACTTCCTTTGTCTCTTCCCCCACAACAAGCCCTGTTCCTTTCGGAGCGGGCATCAGAACAATCCTTACCGAAGCGCACCTTCCCTCAATCTTGTAGGGAACCGAATGCTGCATGCTGCACCTGCACTCCCAGCTTCCGCAGCCCCTGTTAATTCTCATCAAATTCATTTTTGCATTCTCTGTTGCCTTCTGCATCGCAGGAAGCCTTTCGCGGTCAGTTCCAATTCCCAATCCAATAAGGCCGTTCCTGTCCCCCACAAGGACAGCAGTCCTGAATGAGAACTGCCTTCCAGACCTTCTCACCCTTGTTGTTTTTGTTGATTCCACTATTGTTTCTTCCAGGTTGGGCAGCATGAAGTCAATTATTTCGGGCTCAAGTATTTTATAGTTGTTTTCGAAAATCTGGCCAATTTCCGTAACTTCAGAGCGCTGCACCATTCTTCCCAGCTCGGTCTTCGGCGCCCATGCCGCAAGCTTCTTCTGAAGCTCATCTTCATTCTGCTTCAGCAGCCTTTCGGAGGCAGAAAGCTTCGGCTCCTCAATTGATACCTTTTTCGCACTCATTTTTGTTCCCCGCCATTCTCAGTAATTTTCCTTTTCGCATTTTCAAATGCAGCAGGAATATTTTCTGCAGAAATCTTCTTTTTCGCATACTCCGAAAACTGCTGCTTGCTGTTTGGATGCGCTTTCGCATAATTCTCTATGTGCTTCCCGCTTATCCTTTCGGCCTTTGGGATTACTTCAGCATCATGCGGAATTTTCATTCCCCCATCAAGCGCTCCCTTAAGGACTGCAAAAATTCTCGCGCCATGGGCATTGGCCTGCAGCCCGAGGTCGAATATTGCCTCGGAAATATTCTTTTTCTTCGCCCTCTGCGCAACAAGCATTCCTGTAAGATAGGCGGCGCTTAAATTCTTCTTCCCGAAAGGCCAGCCGAATTTCTCAAGCTCCCTTGAATTTGCGCTTGCCGCAACAACATCCCCCTTAGGGAAATAATTCACAACCTGCGCCATTATGTAGCGGTCCGTCTTCCTTGCAATAAGCCTTGGCTTCCCAGATTTGACCATCGCAAGCCTTTTCCTGTAATCGGTCTTGCATTCCCTGCGCCTTTTGAACTTGCCCTCAAACATCGATTGCTTTGTCATTTTTTCCCGCCCTTATTTTATGAATGCCTCAATGTATTTCTTTCCCTTGAAGTAATTCCCCTTAACCATCCTGTAGAGCTTTGAGTATTTCTTCTGGTCTATTGCGCCCTTTTCCCTAAGCTCCTTTATTTTTTTCCTCTGCGCCCTCACATTGCTTATCCAGGCTTTCCTCTGCCCCGAGCGCGCATTCCTGCTGCCCTTCCTCTTTCCGAAGCCGCGCTTTCTCCCCAATTTTTTCTTCTTGTGCCTCGCCCTCGCCCTGCCCCTGCTTGCATATGCGGAATCCCTTTTCCTTATTGCGCCTTCCTTTATTTTTGCCCTTATGTCATCCTTTGTGATGCATTTCGAGATTTCATCTGTTTTTGCAGGGTCCATCCATACGCGGGTTTCCCCGCTCCCCAGAATCTCGGAAGCGATTTTCCTTATTTTCCTTATGTCCATTTTGAATTCCCCTTATGCATCCTTATGCGTTCAGCAGCTTTATGCCGAGTTTTTTCGCCTCATTTATTATTGCAATGCGCTTTTTCCTGCCGATTTTTGAGGAAATGCGCGCAGCTGTTTTTTCAGCATTTATTCCCTTCAGGCCCGCAAGGTTCAGAACCATTTTTTCATAAAATCCCGAAGGGTGCATGAACCTTATTTCTTTTCTGGTCCTGTAGCCTGTTCCCGGAATTCTCCCGTCTTCCTGCTCCTTCATCATGTCCGTTCCCTGCAATTTTCTCCAGCGCTGCCATTTCTTGTTTTTTTTCCTTCTCACATCGCGCTTTCCAAACCTTCCCTTGAACAGGAGCCTGCACTTGCCCTTCATAAGCCTCTTAAGCGCCTTTATTTCCTTCTTTCTTTTATCTTCCTTCATTTTCTCATCCCGGCTTTTTGGTTATGTAAATGCCATCCTGGAAAACTCTCCTGTCGCGGGCCGAAACCCTCGTCGCCTGCTCGAGGTTTGCTGCTGTCTGCCCCGCATCTTCCTTGCTGTTTCCCCTTACCGTTATTTCCGCGCCCTTCACTTCAACCCTTGTTATTCCCAGTATCCTTGCCCTGCGCGGCTTCTTCTCCCCGAGGAAATTATTCACTTCCACAAGGCCCTGCTTTACCGCAACGCTTATCGGGAAATGCGAATAAACAACAGAAAGCCTGTACTCATAATCTTCCTTGAATCCCTGAATCATGTTTTTTATGTGCTTCTCAAGCGTGTTTGCAACCGCATCTGTTTTCTTCCCGGCCTTGTCTGAGGAAATTATTATCTTATTTCCTTCGAGCGAAAGCCTTATTCCTGCCGCCTTGAATTCCCTGCTGCTCGCCGCATTGCCGCATTTCAGCGAAAGGGTTTTTACCTGCAGCTGCGCAGAGACATTCTCTGGCAGTTCAATTATTTTCTCGAATTTTTTCATGTTCCCACACAAATATCAATCCAACGTCCCTTGCAGGCAGATAGCGCTTCTCATATTTCTCAAACCCGTCCCTTTTTACTGCATATCTCGGCTTTATCGCCTTGCACTCATTTATTTTCCCGAGCAGCGAAATCCTGTAAACCCCGCTCCTCCCGTCATCAACATACTCATAGCCGTCTATGTACGAGTTCTTCTGCAGAAGGCGCAGGACTTCCCCAAGCAGCCTGCTTGCGGGCCTTACAATGCATTCCCTCTTCGCCTTTGCATCATGGTTCTTTATGCTTATCAGAGCATTCATCAGTTGGTCCGAAGTCATTTTTTTCCCTCTTAAGTGTATTTCCTGAATCCCATCTTGTCCGCGCGCTCCTTGAAGCAGCGCCTGCATATCCCAATGTCATATTTCTGCATCAGCCCCTTGTCATTCCCGCAGATTTTGCAGGTTCTCTTGTTTTTCTTTCCAAGGTTAATTTTCTCAGTCATTTAATTTCAACCCCGAAATTGTTTTTTATGAAGTCAATTGCCTCGTTTTTTGCTATGATGTGGTTTTTTGTTATCCTGTGCTTTCCGCGCTTTCTCCTCTTTATCCTGTAACCGGCCCTTTCCAGCGTGACAAGGACGTCAAATCCCCTGATTCCGAGTTTCGGGTCGTATTTTGCATTCGGCATGTCAATGTGCTCCGCAATCCCGAAGCCGAAATTGCCTCTCTCATCAAAATTCCCAGCCTCAAGCGCATTCTCCTTCGCAAGAAATGCTGTTTTCAAAAACTCAATCGCCTTTTCCCCGCGCAGCGTAACCTTCGTCCCAATAGGCAGGCCTTCCCTTATGTTCCATGTGGGCTGCTTTATCTTGCAGAGTGTTTGGACAGGCTTTGAATTTGTTATTTTCTCAAGTATTGTCATTGCCTTTTTCAGTTCCTCCCCCGTCTGCCCGACGCCCATGTTTACGACTATTTTCGCAACCCTTATCCTGCGCATTTTGTTCTCAGTCATTTCAATCACATTTCAATTGCAGGCTTTTCCGCCCCTATTACAAACACGTTCTCAGCGAGCGTGCTGAATTTGTCCCCGTTCCCATTTTCAAGCATTACAAGCTTCGGCCTCTTCATTGTCGATTCCCCAACATCAAGGATTCTCGCATGCTCATTAACATGCTTTCCCGAAATTATGTAAACAAGGGAATTCTTTTCCATCCTGAATTTCGCGGCAATCTTTTGGCTTGGGAGATCTATCAGCAGCGAATCATGCACTGAAATTCCCTCAGTTCCTGAAGCCGCAATGCTTCTCCCGTCATTTGTTGCAATCTGCATCTTATTTCCCTTTGTTGCGTGCTTTCCCACAACTGTGCAAAGCTTCTGCAGCTTTCCTTTTGCCGGAATTTCCTTCAGCGTTATCCTTCCCTTCGAATCAAACAGAACCCTGTAGCGCTTTTCAATTTCTGGAAGTTCCACAACATCAAATATCCCCAGAGGCATGTTGCGCCCCTTCCTTATTTTCCCGTCAACAAGCACCTTCCCTGAATTCAGCAGCATTTTCATTTCTTTTGCATTTCCGGCATAATTCAGCAGCTCCCTCAGGGCAAACCCAAGCGGAACCGCATTGCCTTTCGGATGCGCCCCGGGCTTTGTGGATATTATCCACTTGCTGGTCTTTCTCATTGCAAACAATGCCCTGCTTGCGGAAAGCCTTTTTTGCTTCCTGTTTGCGCCCTTTCTCGCCATTTTACTTTTTCTCCTTTTTCTTCGCGTGCAGCCTTCTCTCATCGCCCTTTTCAAGCTCAATCAGCATCGCATTTCCCGCCCTTATTGGAATTGAAATTTCCTTCCCCGAAACCTTCTTCCTTTTTACCGAATCAACAAATATCCTTCCCCTCTTCCTGTCAACGGCAATTATTTTTCCCTCTGCCTTTTTGTGCGACCCCTTGATAATTTTTACCATGTCCCCTTTCCTCAGCCCGAGGCTCCTTCTCCCGAGCTCTTTCCTCAGCTGCCTGCTGAGAGTTGCGCGCATGAATCCCTGCAGCTCATGCAAGGGCGCGTCATAAACCCTTTTTCTCTGTTTTCCCGGCTTTGTTGTTTTTTCCATTTTATCACACTTAAACCATTTAAACTACCGCCGCGGCAATTCCCGCAATCTTGGGCCAACGCTCCCCGACTTCCTTTGCTATTGCGCCCTTTATTTCGCTTGCCTTTGGCAATCCCTTCTCATCAACAAGCACAACCGCATTGTCCTCGAATTTTATCCTCATTCCATCAGGCCTGCGGTATTCCTTTTTTGTCCTTACAATTATCGCCCGCTCCACCTTCTTGCGCATTTCCGGCTTGCCCTTTGTTATTACAACCGTAATCATGTCGGCTATTCCCGCCTTCGGGGACATCTTCTTGCGCGTGTGCAGCCCTATTACGCTGATGATCCTGACTTCCTTTGCCCCTGAATTGTCAGTGCAAAAGCAGTTTGAGCGGTGCTGCAGGCTCTTCGCCCTTCTTGCCGTTATTGCGCGCATTACTTAAGCACCTCCATAACTACAAAGCTCTTTGTCTTGCTGAGCTTGCGCGTTTCGCCAATCCTTACCTTATCCCCTATTGCAACTGAAATGCAGTCAGGCTTGTGCGCGGTAATCCTCGACCTCACTTTCTTGAATCTCTCGTATTTCCTCACATACTGCATGAGATCTCACTTTCCTGTATCTCTCGTATTTCCTCACATACTGCATGAGATAGCGCTCCATAATTATTGTTTTCGGCGCCTTCGCCCTTATTACAATCCCTTCAAACATATTTCCCCTTACTTTAACATTCCCGTGAACTGGGCATTTCAAGTCCTTGCAAATCAGAAACCCTTCGTTTCCGATACCTTCCGCTTTTTGATGTTCAGCCATTTTTATGCGCCCCTGCCCTTTTTGAAATAATTCTTTATCCTGTCCTCGGGCCTGCAGATTATCCTGCTGCATTCAATCTTCCCAAGGCTCTTCCCTGAAAGCCTGAATTCCATCACAACCTCTCGCTTCGGAATCCTCATTGTCTTTCCCCTTTTCTCAATCTCAAACATGTTCCTTGTCTCATCCACAATCCTTCCTGAAAGCCCCATTTTCCCCGCGTCAGCGCTTTTTATTACCTTCGCATCCAGCCCTATGAGTTCGTGCGCCGGAAGGTTCGACCCATTTATCAAATATTTAACTGTCATCTATTGATTCCCCCTTGTATCCCTGCTCAATCAATATCCCCTTTATTTTCCTTTTGTGGTTTCCCTGAAGCTCTATTGTTTTTCCCTTTGTTGTTCCGCCGCACGCAAGCTTCCTTTTCATTATTTTTTCAAGCTCCTTTGCGGTCTGCATATCATCAATGCCGGATATTGTCGTTATTATCTTTCCGAATGCGCGCTTGACTGCACTTACCTTGATTTTCTGCGCTTCCTTTGTTATTTGCGTGCATACGCAGATGTTTTTAGGCAATCCGCATATCTGGCAGACTTCTTCCATTATTTGCTTTTCCCCCTGTTTTTTATTTTTTCATTCGCCGAATGCTTCTTTTCATTCACAATTGTCAGTATTTTTGCCACGGTCCTGCGCAGCGCCCTTATCTTTCCGGGATTTTCCTGCTTTGTGTGGCTTGCCACAAGCGCCTTCTCTTTCGCAAGGTCCGCGCGCATCTCAAGCAGCTTCTCCTCTGCCTCCTGAACCGCCATCTCCCTTATCTGCCTTATCTTAAGCGCCATTTCACTTGCCTTCCTCTATTTTAACTGCAGCCTCTCCCTTCACAACAGTCTCTTCAGCAACAGGGGCTTCCTTTGCTTGCGCCTTTTCCGCGTCTTCAGCGCTTTTTGCGATTCTCTCATTCTCCTTTTCCTCATCAGCCCTTTTCTTTGCGATTATATCCCTTATTTTTATTTTGTCAGGGAAAACAACATCAGGCCTGATTATCCTTACCTTAATTCCAATAGCGCCCTGCTTGGGGTAGGAAGTTTTCATTCCGAAATCCACAAGCCGCACTTGTTCCCCCGCTTTTTTCATATAGCCAAGTGCAATCCTCTGCTTTTTCTTCCTTGCGCCCTTTCCCCCGAGCTTTCCGGAGATTATTATTTCCACTCCGAGTGCGCCCGCATTCATTATGTCCCTTACAACCCTGAATGCAACGCTCCTCCATGAGAATCCCCTTTCAATAAGGCTTGAAAGCAAATCCGACATGGCCTGCGCATCAAGCTGCGGCTTTTCAATTTCCTTTATCTCAAGCTGCGGATTGTCAATCCCGAATTTTTCCCCAAGCTCCTTTGTAAGCGTGCGAATGTTCTGCCCGCCCTTTCCTATTGCAAGCCCCGGGTTTGTCACATTCACAACAATCCTCGTTACTAATGGGGTCTTGACAATCTCAAGGCGCGTGAATCCCGCGCTTTTAAGATGCTTCCTCATATAATCCTCAAGCTGCACATTCTTTATCCCCTGCTTGATGAATGCCTTCTCTATCATTGTCCCGCCTCTTGCACGACTATTTCAAGGTGCGTTGATTTTCTCTTGCGCTGTTTTCCTGAAATCCTTCCCTGCGCCTGCATGCCTCTCCTGTGGAATCCCTGGGAAGCGAACAGATGCGCTATGCGCAGCTTTCCCGCATCCAGCCCTTTTACATCAGCATTTGCCTTCACAAGCTTCAGCAAATCCAGGAATTTCGCCGCAGCCTTTATGGGATAGCGCCCTGCCTTTGCCTTGCTTTTCGGCTCCCCTGCGCGATGCGGAACCTTCTTGCGGTATTTCCTCAATGGCAAAAACGCGCGCATTTCCTTCAGGTCATTGAGGAATGCTTCCGCATTCTTCACGCTTTTCCCCTTCAGTTCCCTGCAAAGCTCAACGGAATATTTAAGCGAGACGGGCTGGTTTGCGAGTATAGCCCTCGCGCTCCTCTTGGGGTTTACTGCTGAAAAGTCAAAATTATAATTCCTTTTTACCATTTTCCTTCCCCTTTATCCTCTTGCGGTTATGGCGGTTGATGATTTTGTCGCGCCGATTCCCGCTCTCCCGTGCATCATTTTTTTGCGCGTCAATGCAAACTCCCCAATGAAATGCCCGAGCATTTCCGGCATAATCCCGATAATTTCAAATGTATTTCCCCTGTGCACGGCAAACCTCAGCCCAACCATCCTCGGCACAACAATTATGTTGCGGAGATGCGTCCTGATGGGCTTTGCCTCCTTTCCCTGCTGCAAAAGCGCATGCGCCTTCTCGATTTTCTTTTCAATCTTCTTGTCCATTCCGCTGCGCAATAAGGTGCGCCTTGACCTTGAGCATATAAGCCCTGCAAATTCCTTGTCGGAAAGCTTGAGCAGTTCCTCAATGGGCTGCCCGCGAAATGCAAATTCCTTTTTTACCATTTGCCTCTACCTCTTTGTCCTTCCCGTGCGCCTGCTCGCTATTGCCCCTACCTTCTGTCCGGGAGCAGCATGCCTTGAAACGCTCTTTGATTTTCCCGCGTGATGCTGAGCCCCACCAAACGGATGGGAAACAGGATTCATCGCAACGCCCCTTACCCCCGGATAATGATAGCCCTTTGCGTGCATTGCATGATAATGCGTTCCTGCCTTCAGCATGGGCTTTTCAGTCCTTCCCCCGGCTGAAACATTTCCTATTGTGGCGCGTGATTCCGGGGAGATTTCGGCTGTTTTCCCGCTAGGCAGTTTAACATAAACCCTTCCAGGCTCCTTTGTTACAATATATCCATAAATACCGGAAGTTTTAATATAGCAGCCGCCGTCGCCAGGGCGCTTTTCTATATTGAATATCGGGCAGCCCTCTGCAATCTCATTCAATGGCAGAACATTTCCAATCTCCAATGGCGCCTTCTTGCCGTACTGCAGTTCCTGCCCCACAAACATCCCTTCCGGCGCAATCATATATGAACGCAGCCCGTTCTCAAACAGAATATCCGCAAGCACAGCGCTCCTTACCTTGTCAGAAACCAAATCAACAACCTTTCCTTTAAGCACATCCTCATTCTGCTCGGAAGTAATTGGCACATATTCAACATCCGCAATCCCGTGCCTCGCTATGAACATCGGGCTGCCCTTTCCCCTGCGCTGCTGCTTAAGTCTTTTTCCCACGCTATATCACGCCCAGCCTTGTTGCAACATCGCTTGCCTTGAAGCCCTTGCCTATTTTAACAATCGCCTTCTTTCTCCCCTTGCGGTCGCGGATAATCTTAACATTATCAACCTTCACTTTGTGCATCTCCTCAATCGCCTTTTTTATTGAGGGCTTGTCCGCATTCTGGTTTACTATGAATGTCAATTTATTCTCCCTTTCAATCATGTTTACTGCCTTCTCGCTTATGAGCGCGAACTTAATTATTTCAAAATTCTTAAGCTCCTTCTCAATATCGGAAGAACTGCGTTTTTCCGGTGCCTTTTCCTTCTGCGCAGGCGCTTCAATTTTCTTTTCAGCCTTTTCCCCCGCTGTCTTTTTCTCGGCCTTGGCAATTGCAGGCTTCTGCTTTTCAGCAGCCTTCCCTTTCTTTGCGATTTTTTTCTCAGCCATTTTAAGCACTTACCTTTTCCTTTTCCGCAAGCTCGTTTACCGCGTTCTCTGACCATATTACAAGCCTTCCGGCCTTTGCGCCCGGAGCAAGAACTTCAGCATTCAGATTGCGCAGCTCAATCACATCAATTCCCGGAATATTCCTTGCCGCCCTGTAAATCCCTTCCTTGCTGCCCAAAACAACAATAAGCGCGCTTTTCCTTCTCGCGTATTTCCTTCCGCGCCTTTTCGCCTTGCCTGAGCGCAGCTTCTTTTTTTTCGCGCGCTCCACATCCTGCCATAATTTAAGCGCCTTGAGCATTTCGCACACATCCTTTGTTTTCTTCAGTTTTTCAATCCCTTTCTCAATAATTATCGGGAGCTCAACTCCTTCTGAAATTTTATGCCCGTGCGCAATTACAAGCTTCCTGTCGCATGATGCGGCAATGGCGCTTTTTATTGCAAGCCTTCTTTCCTTCTCATTTATCCTCTCATGGAGGGTTTTAAGCGCCTTTGGCGGATGTGATTTGGGCCCGCCCACAACCCCCGGAATTGCTGCAACATCCCCCGCAAGCAGCCCCCTTCTGTGCTTTGTCCTCGGTTTGCGCGCTTTATCAACATTCATCGTGCGCTCCATTGCCGGAAGTGAGCGCAAACTCCTGTATTCAGTAACAACTTCCCTTCCCGCATCGGGGTAAGTTCCCTTGGGCTGGAATCTTGCTGAAATAGCGGAAAGCGCAGCCCTTTTTATAAGTTCTGGGTGATAGGGCTCATTGAACACTTCAGGCAGCTTTATGGAATGCGCCTTTTCCCCCGAAACTGAAAATACGTTAGCTTCTTTCATAAAAATCATTTCCCGCTTTTACTTCTCTTTCTCTTTTTTTTTCCTTCTCTCCCTTGACTGCCATTGCAATCTCATCATTCACGCTTTTCTCTTCCTTTTCGGCTTTCTTCTCAACTCTCACTTTATGCACTGCAACTTCCTCTTCAGAAGTTTTTGCAATTTCAGGCTTTGTTGATATGAATGTTATTTCGCTTAATTTCCTTTCAATGTGCGGCTTCCTTATCGCCTTGCGCAGCGCAACAATCCTTTTTATATGCCCGGGCAATGAGCCAGCAACAAGAATTGTAGTGCCTCTCAATGTTCCGTATCCCTCAAACCCCGAGCTTGGATTCAGCTCCACGGGATTTTCAAAAATCTTAAGTATGCGCTTGTTGTATTCCGCCCTCGCATGATAGCCCATCTGCCCGGCGCGGGCAACAGTCCACATCACTGTGCTTGGATTCCAAGGGCCTATGCTTCCGACCATCCTTTCCTTCTTTGATTTTCTGCGGAGTGTCCTTACACCAAAGCGCTTCACAACGCCCTGGAATCCCTTTCCCAGTGTAACGGCCCTTGCATCCACAATCTCATTGTCTGAAAAAACATCCTTGGCTGAAATTTCCTTTCCAAATATATTTTTCGCATAATCCATCTGCGCATCCAGATTCCCTGAAAGCGCAATTTCAATAACCTCAGGCACTTTCTTGCCTATGCCCGTCAAATGCGGCTGCGCATGCGCAATGAGCCTTATTTCAACAACCCTGTCCCTTAATTTTTCAATCTTCCCGAAATCGCCATTTCCCTTAAGGTTTTTTATCCTCTTTCCCAGATGCTTGTCAAATTTCTCAGCAATGATTTCAGTAAGCGCATATTTTCCCTTTGAGGAATTCCCGTAAGCGCGGATTCCGAAAATTTTCATGGGGGGTGCTTCAATAATTGTTGCGGGAATTCTCAGCTCATGGCCATAAGTGGCAGATTTATCATACAAATCCTTTGCCATCACATGCAGCATTCCGGCCTTGTATCCGAAAAATTCCATGGGCTTTGATGCGCCATCCGTTATTTTCGGGAATGTTGTGAAATTCGCTACAGGCTTTGCAGCCCTTACCCTAGGGTAGAATTGCAAGCTTCCGCTTCTTGGCTTATGCTTCTTTGTCACTCAGATTCACCAGGCTAATATAAACTGCATTGCAGCACAGCACAATCAGAAACTGCGTTTCCTCAAGCTTCCTTGCTGCATTTTCAAAAACAAAAAACGTGTGTTTTTTGTATTTATATCCCGCACGGTTCGCGAGGGATACAGTTTACAATAATATTATATAATATAAGCGATGAAAAGGGTTTAAAAAGGTTTTTCTCCCGCTTCCTTTCCCCAATTATATGGCCATTCCACGCTTTCCCTCCTGATTCCTGCGCTTCTGCCCCTGTGCACGAAGATAATTGCAACTACAATAATTGCAATGAAACCGAAAAACACTGCATTTGTTGCAAATGCCGCAATCCCTTGCAACAAAACTGACGCTTCCTATTTTCCCAATATTCTGCGCCTTGTCAGGAATTACAGTCAATTTTGTTTCTGCGGCCTGCCCTGCGGGAACAGCAATTTCCTTTGCGCCTTTTACTTCCCAATCCTTTGGAACTTCAATCTCAATTGCGCCTGAAATGCCGCTTGTTGAATTATTGTCAACAACAACACTTACCTCATAGCTGCCCTTTTCATCGTCCTTCTGCACAACACTTGTCTGTATGCTCGCGTTCTCAATTTGCCCTGAGCGCATTGCGCTGAATTCAATATCCCTCTCAATTTGCGTTGAATCATAGCTCAGGACCAGTTTTGCAGCATATGAATTCCCGAAAACCGCATTCTTCTGCCTAACCCCCAAAACAACAGCGCGCGTTTCATCCGCATCCAAGGAATCCTGCAGATACTGCGCTTCCCATTCCGCAGGCAATCCTGTTATTGCAAGCGCAAACTGCTTTGCATTAGGGGAATTGTTTTTCAGCTCAACCTTTACATAAGCCTCATCCTCAATCTCAACTGCGGAATTGTAATGCGCAACTTCAATGTAATCCGCGCCCCTCACTATGTGCGTAATTCCTGAAGGGATATTGCAGTTCTGCAATAAAATATCATAAGCAAGCCATGCCTCATCCCCCTCCAGATTGCTTAGTGTGATTGTTTTGCTTATTGTTTCCCCCGCAGGCACGCTTAAAGTGCTCTGGTTTACCCCGACATTGCTTCCCGAAATTGTTATGGTTGCGGAGCTCTGCGTAGGGTTTTCAGCAACAATTTCAATTTCTGTGGAATTCAGCATCCTTTTTTCTGAAGGAACTGACAGCAGGAATTCATTGCAGTTTGTGCTTGCGCTTCCCGCAACATAAATGCTGAAGCCGGTTTCCCCGACAGCATTTGAATTGCACTGCGTCCCTGAAGTGAAATGCCCTGCAACTTTCGCATATGCGGTCGCGGTTTTATTTTCACTTGAAGAATAGGCATCAACGCGCAAATTCAGGTTTGCTGTTCCGTTTGCATTTGCAATTGCCCCATAGCCTTGCTCGATTGCGTAAACATCATTTGAATTCTCATCAACCATGAAGGAATCAATATAGAAATTCTGCGGGGAATTGTTCTGCAGTGTGAATGTTTCAGCAACAGAGGAATTCTCGCCCATGCCTATTGAATGCGCATTGATTTCCACTTTAGTGCATTCCGCATCCACCGCAACAATCCCCCCCGTGATTGTAATCCCAAAGGTTTTCTCCCCAAGCGCATTGTAATCGCAGGCTTTCCCCGAGGCAAAATGCCCGTTCACTTTCGCATATGCGCTGGAGGTTTTTGAGCTTACTCCCGAAGAGGCGGAAATATTTATGTATAAGCTTGCAGTTGCATTCGGTCCTGCATATGAGTCATTGCTCAATTTGATTACATTAAAATCAGCATCAATATCATAGGCATTGAAATCATCAATGTAAAATCCCTCTGCGGAATTGTTCTGCAGCGTAAAGGTCCTGTCAATTGAGGTTCCGGAGATTATGCTTATGGGGTAAACTGAAAAGCTCACTTCCCCGCAGAACGGCTCTGCAACAGCGTAAGAGCCAAACAGAACCAGAACTAGCAGAATCAAGCCATACTGCCCCAACTGCCTAACTCCCCCAAATCCTGCCATTATATCTAATAATAGATTGTAGCGCTTAGTGTATATAAATGTTAGGGTTTATAGTGAATTAGTGAATTGTTTGCCTTGATACTCCAGATCAATATGTTGCACCCCCCACATATCGAACGGCCCAGAAACAGCTTTAAATCCGCATTTTTCATAAAATGGCTGCGATTGCACCTGGCTTCTCAGCCATATTTTTTTGGGTTTAAGTTTTTTTATCTCTTCAATCATAAATTTAACAAGCCCCCTACTGATACCCTTCCCACAATATTCTTTCTTTGTCACCATCCTTTCAATTTTTATTTCACTTTTTCCAATTTCCCTGAATCTGGCTGTTGCAACAACCTTATCATCAGCCATTGCTATAAAATGTCTGGAAATTTTATCATCTTCATCAGGTTCCCATCCCGGCTTGAAACCCTGTTCTATGATGAACACATCAACCCGAAGTCTAATCGCATCAATAAATTCACTAATTATTTCTACTTCTTTATATTTCATATCCACATTATCCCTTCATCACAGCAAGCGGAACATGCCTTGAAACCTTCTTTCCAATTCCACTCAATTCAATTGAAAGCGCCACTTCATCAATGTCCTTGTAGGCCTCAGGCGCCTCTTCTGCAAGCCCCTCAGCAGATGCGCCCCTTACAAATTCGCCCTTTTCCTCTAGCGCCTTTTTAACGTCCTCCCCGCGCCTCTGCCTTGTTGCGGAAGTCCTGCTCATTACCCTTCCCGCGCCATGCGCAACGCTCCCAAAAGTTTCCTCCAATCCCTTCTGCGTTCCAACACAAATATAACTTGCGGTTCCCATGCTCCCCGGAATTATTGCAGGATGGCCTGTCTTTGCATAAATTTCAGGGTTTTCCTTTCTCCCTGCAGGGAATGCGCGCGTTGCTCCCTTCCTGTGCACAAGCAAATTTTTCATTTTCCCTTCAACCTCGTGCTCCTCCAGCTTCGCAACATTGTGGCAGATGTCATAAAGCACATCCATTCCCAATTCTTCCCAGCTTTTTCCAAGCACGCCTGCAAAGCTCTCCCTTATCCAATGAGTCATAACCTGGCGGTTGCAGAACGCATAATTAACTGCGCAGCACATTGCCGCAAAATAAGCCTGCCCCTCATCGGAATTTATGGGCGCGCATGCAAGCTGCCGGTCGGGAACGGAAATTCCGTATTTCTGCATTGCCCTGTCCGTTACTGCAATATAATCAGTTGCAACCTGGTGCCCAAAGCCCCTGCTTCCGGTATGCAGCATTACAACTATCTGATCCTCAAACAGTCCGAATGCCTTTGCGGTTTCCGCATCAAAAACCTTATCCACCAATTGGATTTCCAGAAAATGATTTCCGCTCCCGAGCGTGCCAAATTGGGGCATACCCCTCTGCAATGCGCTCGCGCTAACTTTTGCGGAATCGGCCTGCTTCATGCAGCCATATTCCTCAATGCACTGCAAATCCTTTTCAGCCCCATAGCCCTTCCCGACAGCCCATTTTGCCCCTGATTCGATTGCCTCGCGCAGCTCCCCGGATTGCAGGCGAAGCTTTCCCCTGCTTCCCAATCCAGAAGGGATTTCCCTGAAAAGCACATCCAGCAGTTCGCGCAATTTTCCCTTAACATCTGAAAGCACCATGTTTGTTTTTATCAGGCGCACGCCGCAGTTTATGTCAAAACCCACGCCTCCTGGGCTTACCGCCCCCCCGTCAACACTCATTCCCGCAACCCCTCCAATTGGAAACCCATATCCCCAGTGCATGTCCGCTTCCCCAATTGCGTATTTCTGCACGCCCGGAAGGGAAGCAACATTCTTCAGCTGCTGCACAGCGCCATTCTCAATTGCATTAAGCAGTTTCTCAGTCGCATAAATGCGCGCGGGAAGCCTCATCCCGGAATCCTTGGGAATTTCATAAATCCCCTCTGAAATTTTATTATAGGTTTGCATTTTTTTCAATTTCCATTATTTTATTTATCCTTCTCAAATGCCTCTCCTCATTGCTAAAATTTGTTGTTAGGAAGGTTTTAACTATTTGCTCCGCCTGCTCTTCATGCAAAACCCTCCCCCCGATGCACAAAATATTTGCATTATTGTGCTCCCTTGCCATTTTTGCCTGCTCTGTGGTGCAGCAAACAGCAGCGCGTATGCCCTTTACTTTATTTGCAGCCATTGACATCCCAATCCCTGTTCCGCAAACAAGAATTCCGAATTGCGCAGCGCCGGAAGCAACAGCATTCGCGACCTTCAGCGCATAATCCGGATAATCGCAGCTTTCCGCATTTTCGCAGCCGAAATCCCCAATCTCATAATTCATTTCAAGCAGCGCCTTCTTTATGCGCCCCTTCAGTTCAAAACCCCCATGGTCCGAAGCGATTGC
>JAGVWD010000059.1 GCA_018304445.1 Candidatus Iainarchaeum sp.
AATTCAACCAGCTGGAGGGGTTTGTTGTTGATGCCTCGTTCAATTTCAGGCATCTTTTGGGAATGCTGAAGCAGTTCGCAACGGAAATTGCTGGCGCTGAGGAAGTGAAATTTACAACAGGTTATTTCCCTTTCACAGAGCCGAGTTGCGAACTTTATATCAAACATGAGAAAATGGGATGGATTGAAATTGGTGGCGCTGGAATTTTTAGGCCAGAACTTACACTGCCATTAGGGATAAAAGAGCCTGTGCTAGCATGGGGGCTGGGCATAGACAGATTGGCGATGATAAAGCTGGGCATAAACGACATACGTTATCTGTTCTCGGATGATCTGGGCTGGCTCAGGAAGAGCGCGGTGGTAATATGAAGGATTTGGGGGCAGAACTGAGAAATGAGCGCCAGCGCCTGGAAGATTTGCATGCAGTAAAATTGAGGAATGTAAGCCCCGGAAGAACCATAGAAGTGATGATGGAGCTCAATGCAGCAATGCACGAGCTTGCCATTTACCAAATCAGGAAGGAAAATCCGGATATAAACAATGTTGAACTGACAAAAAAATTAAGGGAATTGTTCTGGAGCGGAAAAAAATGGAAAGATATTGGGAAATTGTAAAAATGCTTGCGAAGTATTTCAATGATAATAATATCCCATATATGCTTGTAGAAGCCATAAGCGTTGCTGCGTGGGGCAACCCGAGGGCAAGCAGGGATGTGGATTTAATGTTTATATTGGGCGATAAGATTGTCGATTTTGCTGATTTCCTTAAAAAGCATGGCTTTTCAGTTGATGCTGAAGATATAGAAGCTGCGCTTAAAGAAAGGAGCCATTTTACAATTTTTGATGATGCCTCAGATTATGTTATTGATGCTAAAGGGCTTTACAGCGACTTTGACAGGGAATCATTCAACAGGAGAAGAAAGGCTGATATTCTGGGGCATGAGGTGTGGGTAAGCCCGCCTGAAGATACAATCCTGATAAAATTGCAGTTTGGCTCTGACCAGGATATGAGGGATGCAAGAAGCATACTTGAAAGGCAGGCTGGAAAATTAGATGAATCCTATCTTAACAGAAAAATAAATGAATTTGGATTGCAGAAGCAGTTTGAGAAAATAAAGGTGGAATGAATGCCAAATGTTGAAATAAATCTGAATGATTTGGGTGCGCTTGTGGGTAGGAAACTGAGCCTTGAGCAGGCGCGCGAGGCGCTGCTTTTTGTAAAGGGGGAAATCGATTCCGTTGATGGAAATGAAATTGTTGTTGATGTGAAAGAAACCAACAGGCCGGATTTGTTGAGCGCGGAGGGAATTGCAAGGGAATTGAAAGGGCATCTGGGAAAGGAGAAGGGGCTTGCGAAATATAATGTAAAAAAAACCAAGCGGAGTTAAGGTAATTGTTGATGCTTCTGTTTCTGTGGTAAGGCCCTGCATTGCTGCTGCAATTGCAAGGAATGTAAAAATAAGTGGCGATTTCATAAAGCAGATGGTGCAGCTGCAGGAGAAGGTCTGCCTTACATTCGGAAGGAAGAGGAAGGAAGTTGCAATAGGGCTCTATGATTTTGATGTTATGAAAGCGCCAATTTACTACAAGGCGTTTGCCCCGCATGAACTGAAATTCGTTCCACTAGAATACAAGGTTGAGATGGATTTGGATGAAATCCTGAAAGAGCATCCCAAAGGAAAGGAATATGCGCATTTGCTCAAAGGCTGCAAGAAATATCCCATATTGATTGATAGCGCGGATGTTGTTGCATCAATGCCCCCGATAATAAATTCCCAGGCAACTGGAAAAGTTACTGAAAAAACGCGCAATTTATTTGTGGAAGTTACAGGGATGAGGCAGGAAACTGTTAATACCGCGCTGAATGTAATTGCAAGCGCGCTTGCCGAGAGAAATGCAAAAATTGAATCGAAATGCAAAAATTGAATCAGTGCAAATAGTTTATCCGAAAGGCAGTATTACAACTCCGGATTTTGCCCCGCAAAAGATTTCTGTTGATGTTTCAAATGTGCAGAAAATCAGCGGGTTGGAGCTGGGCGCTGCCGATATTGTAAAACTCCTCAGAAATGCGCGCTATAATGCATCTGCAAAGGGAAAGAAGGTTATTGCCGAGTACCCCGCATACCGCCAGGACATTCTGCATCCGATAGATGTGATTGAAGATATTATTATTGCCTACGGATACGACAGAATTGCGCCTGCGGAAGTGAAAATCGCAACAACAGGGAATGAGCTTGCACAGAACAAAATTGAAAATGCATGCAGGGAAGTCTGCGTTGGATTGGGATTGCAGGAAATCCTTACTTTCACTCTAACTTCCAAGGAGAAGCAGCAGAAGATGATGGGGCTGCCGGAGCAGCAGTTTGTGGAAATCGCAAACCCTGTTTCAATAAACTGGAGCGTGTTGCGCAAGAGCATTGTTCCCGAGCTGCTGGAATTCTTGTCAAAGAACAAGAACTGCCCTTACCCGCAGAGAATATTCGAGATTGGAAGAACCCTCACGCTTGATGCGAATGCGGAAACAGGAGTCAGGGAGCGCACGCAGGTGTGCGTTGCAATTTCGCATAAGAATGCAAACTTCACGGAAATAAAATCGCATTTGAATGCGCTTTTGCAGAATCTGGGAATAAAATACGAAACGCGTGCAATAAAGCATCCAAGTTTCGCGGAAGGAAGGGCTGCGGAGATTGTTGCATTGGGAAAATGTGGAATCCTTGGGGAAGTGAGCGAAAAAGTCCTGAAAAACTTCCTCATTGATGCGCCGGTTGCTGTTCTGGAAATTGAGATTTAAGTTTATCAATCCTTTTTATATCTGACCAGAAACCGGGACATTCTCCTTTCTAAGAAATCAATTTTAAGGCCTGCTTCCTTTGCAAGTTCGCGGAGCTCCCTTTCTGAAAACCAGTGGGAGTAATAAAGCACTTTTTTGTATTTGTTACAATACTCTGCAATTAAATCCCCTTTCACTGAATCGCTCAGATTTTCAACCACTGCGACATTGCTGCAATATTGTGATTTTGCATTGAGCTTTTCTATGTTGTATACTGACAGTATTAGGCAGCCTTTGCTGTGCAATGCATTTGCCATCTTCTTGGCTATGCCCGCCCTTATTTCATTCTGGTCAGCGCCGCTCACATACAAGTTGCCGAAGGCATTGTTGAGGGAAGTCATTATGTGATATTTTCCCTCTGGAAACTCCTTTGTGATGTCCGCCTCATAAAGGCTTATGTTCTTCAGGCCGAGTTTTTTAATTTTGTATTGCGCGGCCTTCAGCATCTGCCGGGCATAGTCAACTCCGGCGATGCTCACTTCAGGATATAACTCAGCTATAGCGGCAATGTGAAATCCCGCGCCACACCCTAAATCAAGCCATTTTGGATTCGGTTCTATTTTAATCAGTTCATCAAGGCTTGTTTTTATCAAATCCAAATCAGAGCCCCAGTGAGTGTCTTCCCGGATATAATCATTTGCTAATGCCTCATAGACATCCCGGCTATTTATTTGTTTTTCCATGGGAATCATTTGTTAAAATAATTTCCTCTGGCCGCTTTCTGCAACTGGCTTCGGAATCTCTTCCGGCTCCTGTGAAGGTTCCAAGGCTTCAAATTCCTGAGTTAATTGCTTCCCTGGCGCTGCGCGCCTGCCCCTGATTTTCTGCGCCTCCTCAATTATTGCCTGCACTTTTTTTGTTTCGGGCTTTGTTCCGAGCAGGAAGGCGACTTCCTCTGCATCAAAATCAAACTGCGCCGCCAGATTTATCGCATTTGCTTTGTTTTCAAAAAGCATTTTTATGTATGTTAAGTCATTGCGGATTATTTCTTTTATTCCGGAGTGCATCTGCTCTGCCATTTTCCCGGAAAGGCTTTTGCGCAGTGCCTTTTGGGAGGAGCCGGCGCTCAGCTTCTTGAGGAATTGGGGAAATTCGTATCTCACGTAGGAATGGACTTTTTGGGATTTGGCAAGCGCAACTCCGCTTGTTGCAAGCTCGGAGGAATATTTCAGAAAGCCATAGTGCTGCCTTTTCCTTATCCTTCCCTCATAAATGTCAGCCCGGCTCAGCATCTGGTATGCGGAGGCAATGTCATTGGCATCTGTGTAAGCGCGGGGAATGTTCTCCTCAATCCAGTTCTGCAGCATTTCCGAATCAACTTCACTGGAAAATCTCGCGCTTCTCGCCTCATTTATGCTCTGCGCATTGAATACCTTTGCGAGAATTGAGAATATCTTTTCCTGCCTTTCCCTGTAGGAAAGGGTTGAAACTTCCTGAAGAGTTATGCGCTCGGAGCTTATTGCAAGGGTCTGCAAATCAAGAAGCGCGGAGCGCAGGTCCCCGGAGCAGTTCTTTGCGATTTCCGCAAGCGCCAAATCATCATATGCAAGGGCATTGGCATTGCAGATTTTTTTCAGGTAATTTGCAATTGAGAGGTAATTTATTTTCTTAAATTCAAGAAGAGTGCAAACTGCGCGGATTGGCGCGAGCTTTTTTTCCGAATAGATTTCATTTGCCGTAAGCATTACTGGATTCTGGGATTGTTTCAGCACATTTACAATTGCTGCTGCGCCTCCCTTGTCGCTTGATTGCAAACCGTCAATCTCATCAAGGAGAACAAGGCGCGGCTTTCCTGTAAAAGAAGCGTTCAATGCGGCTGCGCCCGCAAGCCTTTCAATTATTTCCTTTGTGCGGAAGTCAGAGGCATTCAATTCAAAAACCTGCCAGCCGTTTATGCGCGCAATCAAATGCGCAAGCGCTGTTTTCCCTGAACCTGTTTGCCCATAAAGGAGAAGGGGCTTTCCCGCTTTCCCTGCTTGCCTGAATTCCATTCATTTGCCCAGGAATCAAGCGCCCTGACAATTTCAGAATTGCCTACGAACTCAGAAAGGCTTTTCGGAAAGTACTTGTCAGTCCAGAGCTCGTGCATGTGCTTTCATCCCTCTTGAAATGCCTTAATCGCATCACTCAGAGTTTTCCTTTCTTCGGGGGTCTTGAGGGCTTTGCTTGCTAGGCGTATGAAATTTACAATTTTCACTTGGCTTGCCCTTGGAATGCCGCTTGTCCTGAGGATTTTGTCTATTTTGTTTCTTCTCTCAACATTTATTTTTACCTGAATGCCCTTTGGGAGATTCTTTGGCTGCCCTAAAAAAACCTTCTCATTGAGCATCCTTTCAAGAACATCAATCTGCGCACCGGGTTCTTTTAGGGGCTCGCCCATAACAAACACATTTTTTCCATATTCCTGACTCAGGATTGGTTTTTGGACTATTCTTTTTTTGAGCATATTCTCTGTATAATCCTTGCAGAAATGAAGATTTAAAACTATTGTATGTATTATAAAATAACAGTGTAGAAAATAAGGGTTTTAATTATTCAATATTTTTGAGCGACCAAATCTTTGTTGGGTGGGTAGTTGCAGATCTGTTTCCAATACAGATAATTTTCCTATTAGACGCGTAGTTTTTTAATAGCCTATACACCGTATTCCTGCCCATATTTAATTTCTTTGCTAACTCGAGTGTAGTATTGGGAGTCTTGTTTAGAATCTTCATTATCTTAACTTTTGTTACGCCAAGTTGTCTGCTTTGCCCTTTTTTAGATTCATTTAATTTATAATATTTATCTAGATAATAAACATCTCCGCCATACTTCGCAGTACTTCTTGTAGAGATTATTCCTGCTGTTTTCAATTGCTTTAAATGAAACTTGGTTCCTTGGCGAGATATTGTAAGTAATTCAGATAATTCTTTGATTGTTCTTGGTCTGCCATTAAGCAAGCCGATTATTTTGTTTTTTGTATGATTTTTTCCTTTGCTTTTCCATGTCTTGTTCATCCTAAGTATGTTGTTCCTGAGTGAATTCTCTTTATAACCCATACAAATCTCCGGAAACTTCTTCTTTAGCAGTGAATAGTCTCTCCAAAATTTTTGCATCCCTTCTTTTAAAATATACAATACGTAGCCTTTAGGTTTTCTTGATGAGATTGTATTTTTGTATTGCAGTTTATTGCAAATTTCTGAAAGTTGCTCTATTAATGATTTGTTATGCAAACCGATTACTATTTGACCGGAATCTACATTCCCTTCATCTATAATAAATGCAATTAGGGTTGTAAGCAGATTATCCTTGTTTGCATTTAGGGTTTTATCAGGAATTTTTGCTTTGTTTTCCAAGAATCCTTCACAGCCTATTCCATAATATTTCATCATAACCAGAGAAATAACTTCTGGTAAATAAACCCTAATTCCATCATTATAGTAGACTTCAGGATATTTTATATTACCAAAGACTTTCTCAACCTTTGCAATGAATAATTTTCTTAATTGTTTATTATACTGCGTATAATTGAAATATACTGTCTTTTTATTATTGAACTTTATTAGACACCCGTCTGCCATTATATGTGCTACAATCATCGAAAAGAGAGGCGTAACTACGATTGGCAAGTTTGGGTTTGTGATTATTATTCTGCTCTTTTTGGTATGATATGCCAGAATATTTTTCTGTAAATCCTGCAAGCCGATATTGAATATCTTGCATAAAGATAGCAAAATTGGAAGTGGCCTGAACTCTTTATAAGAGGGTTTTAGATAAGATTTAAAGAAAGAGAATGGTGTACTAATATATAGCTGAGTATTTAGTGAACGCCAAGATCTGAACTGTTGTTTTCTCTTTCTAATAAGCCTTTGAAGAAAACTGTCAGTAATTAGTATTGTAGTATTATTCGGAAAATCCCAAATATGGATTCTATCCTCTCTGCATCTAACGCTTTTAATCATTTGTATCTAATAAATAGATAGAATTTGGCAATTAAATGGTTTCTAGACCAAACCGCCACTAAAGGTTTTTAAATGATGCAAATAGGTTGTGTTGGTAAGCCCTCAAGCGGAAAAAGCACCGTATTTAGCGCAGCAACTTTAGTAGATGTACCTATTTCCCCAAGGCCATTTACAACAATAAAGCCGAACCAGGGAATTGGATACGTAACAGCAAAATGCGCACACATGGATTTTGATAAAGGCGCTTGCCAGCCGCAGAACTCAAAATGCATTAACGGGATTAGGGAGATTCCGATTACGCTTTATGATGTTGCGGGGCTTGTGCCCGATGCATGGCAGGGGAAGGGCCTTGGGAACAGGTTTTTGGGAGACATAATGCAGGCGCGCGCATTGATTCATGTGCTGGATGTTTCCGGAAGGACTGATGCGGAGGGAAATCTCACAAAAGGGCGCAATCCGCAGCTGGATGTTGAATTCCTTGAAAAGGAAATTTCCTACTGGATAAGGGGGATTTTGATGGAGAGCTGGCAGAAGCTGAGCAAGCAGGCCGCGATGGATTCCAAGGGCGCTGCGCCAACGCTTGCAAAGCAGTTAAGCGGCTTGGGAATTTCCGAGGAGAATGTAAAGGAGGTAATTAAGGAGGGGAACTTCGGCGAAAGGCCGGACAATTGGAATGAGGATGAAATATTGCGCTTTTCAGAGGAGATAAGAAAAAAAAGCAAGCCGATGCTCATTGCAGCAAACAAAATTGACCTGCCAGAATCCAAGGAGAATTATGAGAAATTGTGCGCGCAATTGCCTGAGAAAAAAATCGTTCCCTGTTGTGCGGAAGCCGAACTTGCATTGCGCAGGGCTGCAAGAAGCGGAGCAATAGAGTATGTTCCCGGGGCGAAGGAATTCAGAATAATTAATGAAATTGATGAGAAGCAGAAAAAGGCGCTTGAATTCATACAGAAAAACATATTGGATGTGTGGGGCGGAACTGGAGTGCAAGAAGCAATAAATGAAACCGCATTCAATCTTCTTGAATTAATGGTTGTTTATCCTGTGGAAGACCAGCACAAAATGCTTTCGGGGAAGGGGCATTATCTCCCTGATGCTTACTTGCTCAAAAATGGCGCAACGGCCCTTGAGCTTGCGGGGGAAATACACAGCGATTTCATAAAGAGGTTTGTTGCTGCTGTTGACTGCAGGAGCGGAATGAAGCTTGGAAAAGAGCATGCGCTGAAGAACAATGACATTGTGAAAATACAGCTGAGCCACTGATGTGAGAATTATGGGCTTGAAAAGAATTGGAAAAGGGCCCTTCAGGGGCCCGACAAAGGGGAAACTTTTTCAGACATGGGATATAGGCGCAGATAAACCAGCAGAGTATATTGTGCAGCAAGCAAAGAAGTTTCCAAGAAGACAATATATTGCTGTTGATCCTAACATAGAAATACAGTCTAGGGGCAATATAAGAGTTTTCAAAAAGCCTGCTTTAGAGGCACTGGATGATGTTGTTAAGAAGGGCTTGAAATTAAGGCACATAAATATGTTTATGCCAGAATGGCAATTGCTGAATTTTGATTATTTCAGAAAAATTTTAAATAAGGCCAAGAAGGTAATGTTGCCAAATGGAAAGTTCTTTGTTGGAGTTGAGGCTAATAGCATAGATTCATGGAGCGGCACCGGAGTATTTGCTAATATTTTCAAGGAAGAAGGCTTCTCTTTGAGAAAACCAAAATTGCTGCATAAAAATGAGTGGTCCAGATGGATGCATTGGCAACATATTGCAAACGCACCACCTTATTTTTATCTTATTGAGGCCACCTTCAGATTGAAAACAGCAAGAAAAATGGGCTTGAAGGTTTGAAATTTGTTATTATTCGGGCTTTTTCTTTACGAAAGTTAAATTTTCTATTTCTCCTGATTCTTTCGCAACATAGCTTCTTATCTTTGATTTGAACTGCCCAAAGAACGGCTTTATTGATTTGTCATTTAAATCTGCCTTTTTAATGAATTTGAAGAGCTCTTTAAAGAAAGCCATTCCCTGCCTATTCATTGCATTAACCCTCATTGTCCATTCTTTATCTAGTGCAATTGCCTTTTCCTTATTGATTGACCTAATCTTCCTTATTTCCTGCTTTAATTTTGCAAATTGCTCAGGCAGTTTGTGGAATTCTTCAAATGCCTTCAAAGTTAGGCAGAGCAGCACCTCTGCTTTTTCATCGGCTATTTCATATGGCACTGCATCTTGAATAAGCTCTTTTGATTTGAAAAGGGGTTTTTTGTATGTTCTTTCCCCTGAAAGCATTTCCTTTCCAATCGGCGTGAATTTATAAGCAGTCAAAAAGCTTACAATCCCATACATGGTAAATTGGCCAATCTCCTCCAAAAAGCGAATATTGCTTTCAATTTCTTTAAGTGTACTCCACGGGTGGAACATTATGAAGCCGGGGTCAACATTTATCCCCTTTTGGCTGCATAATTTTATTGCCCTTTTTGTTTGTTCTATTGATAGGTTCTTTTTGAAAATTTGCTGTAATGTATAATTTGTTCCTGCCTCAGCGCCGATGAAAATAGACCTGACGCCACATTCATCCAATAACTTCAAGAGCCTTCCATTGATCTGGTTTGCCCTGAGATAAATATTAATGTCAACTCCCAAATCCAAATCTTTTATCCCCCTGCAAAGCTTTGCTGTTCTTTCCAAGCCTTTTTTTCCAGGAACAACAAAATTATCATCAACAAACCAAATCAATGGAGGGCTCTTGAATTTATTGGATGAATGTGGTGTCAGGTCTATTTTCATCGGCGCTGAGGCAGGGACAAATTATACATTGCAGC
>JAGVWD010000060.1 GCA_018304445.1 Candidatus Iainarchaeum sp.
CAGGAAGTTCCTCATTGCGCAAGTGATATGCAATGCAATCGCAGCACATCCCCTTGCGCGCGCACGGCTCATAAGTGCAGGGGCACTTGCCTGAATTGGCTGTTTTCTTGCATTCCATTGCAATTGCCTAGGAATATTCATTTTGGAAAGATTTAAAAGGATAAAAATCCGAATATATCCGGGTTTGCAAATGGCCGTATTAATATTCAAGAAATTCAGGACTGCTGCGAGGAGATTCAGAATTAATTTACAATTTCGGCGCAAAAGCACAAAAGAGCTGCAAAAAGATTTGGAAGACCTTACATCTGGGATGCAGGGCTATAAGGCCCGCAACAAGGCAGGAATGCAGTCAAAACTGTTAAAGCAGGAAACTTTAATCATAGAAGCCCTGCGCCAGCGGGGTGCAAAACTGGATAATCAATAATGCCCCCGGAAGCAGGCAAACCTCGGCCAAGGAAAATATTAAATTTGAGAAGCCCCAAGTATATCTGATTTTATGGTCAGGCGAATAAGGTTTGTGCGCACGCTCGGGCTTTTTGACGCCGTAATGCTCGGAATCGGCTTCATAATAGGGAGCGGAATTTACATAATGCCCCTGCTTGCTGCGCAGCAGGCCGGAGCGCTTTCAATATTCGCGTGGATTATCGGGGGAATATTCTCAATTCTGACAGGGCTTTGCTTTGCCGAATGCGCAATGCACCTCCCGAAAGCAGGCGGATTGTATACTTATACGCACAAGGCATTTGGCAATTTCAAGGGTTTCATTGCGGGCTATAGCTTCTGGATTGGCTATATAATTACAATTGCAACAGAAATTTTCGCGCTTTCTTGGTATATGCAGTTTTTCGTTCCGGTTCCGGAATTATGGCGCCTGCTGATTGCAAGCGTTTTTTGCGCGCTGTTCACATACATAAATTACAGGGGCGTAAAATTGGGCGCAGAGCTGGATGATGTATTTACAATAGGGAAGATGATTCCATTAATCCTGCTGATTCTTGTCGGGATATTCTTTTTCAATCCCGGGAATTTCCTCCTGCCCGCAACAAATGCAGGCGCGCTGGCAAACCCCATGCAGGGATTCATGCTTGCAATTCTCCTCGCGCTCTGGGCATATCTGGGCGCTGAAATAATTACAGTTCCCGAAGAGGAAATAAAGAATGCGCGGAAAACAGTCCCCAAAGCGGTAATTGTTGCCGTGCTTACTGCAATGGCAATTTATGTGCTTGTTGCATTTGTTGCAATTGGCGCAGTGAACTGGCACAATTTCCAGGATTCCCAGGCTCCGCTTGCGGATATTGCAAACTCCCTTTTCAATGGCTTCGGGGCAATACTCGCACTTGGGGGATTGATTTCAATCCTGGGCGCATTAAATGCGGTAATTCTCGCTTCCGCGCGCATCTCATATGCGATGGCTTCGGACAATCTGTTCCCGAAAGCATTTATGCATCTGCACAGATTGCACAAAACCCCGGACAGGGCGCTGGTTCTGCATTTCATAATCGCAATTGCGCTTGTGTTTGCCGTGCGGAGCTTTACAGCGCTTGCAGGATTGGCGGTTTTGTTCACGCTCATTCCCTATTTATTCACGTGCGCATCAACCCTGAAGCTCCAGCGCAAGCACGGAATTAAGCACATTCTGCATACGCCGGCAATTCCTGTAATTGCAATAATCGCGTGCATGACCCTCATTGCATATTCCCTTGCGCAGAATTTGCTTGCCCCGCTTGTCCTAATTGCAATAGGGCTGCTGATTTACTTTGCAATAACGCGCAGGCTGCTGAGGAATTCTGAACTGCTCAAAATTGAGAATGATGTAAGGGGCATTGAGCGGAAGGCAATGCAGGAATTCTCGGGAATTGAGCGCATTGCACTGGAAGTTGAACAAAAGGCAAAGGAAGAGGCTGTTGAAATTGAGAGCAAATTGGGCATGCGCAGGCGCATCGAAAATGAGCTTGAGGAAACTTTCGGAAAGAAGAAATGAAACCCTTTTCTTTTTGGGTAAAACCTAAACTTTTTCTTTTTTTAAAAGAAAAAGGATTGGTGCACGGGGGCGGATTCGAACCGCCGAAGGCACTGAGCCACCAGGTTGCTTCTGTTTCCAAGGTTTTTCTTTTGAACCCTTGGGCCATTCTAAGCCTGGTCCCGTAGGCCGCTTGGGTACCCGTGCATATAAAATAATTACAACAAGCAGCATTTAAATAAATGTCCATATTTGTTCATATGCATATGGCTGAGCTAGCAAAAAAATTCAGGGCGCTTGAAAAAATCCTGCAGAAAATGGGAAGCGTTTTAATTGCATATTCCGGGGGGGTGGACAGCACATTCCTGCTAAAGGTTGCGCATGATGTTCTGGGCGAAAAAGCAATTGCAGTTACAGCCGCTTCAGAAACTTATACAAAATCAGAATTAAACGATGCAAAAAAATTTGCAAAGCAGATAGGCGCAAGGCACATTGTAATTAAAACAAGCGAGCTCAACATAAAAGGCTTCGCGGAAAACACCGCAGAAAGATGCTATTTCTGCAAGAGGGAATTGTTCTCAAAGCTTGCTGAAATTGCAAGGGAAAACAGAATTAATTTTGTCCTTGATGCATCAAACTATGATGATTTGGACGATTACAGGCCTGGAATGAATGCGGCAAAGGAGCTTGGCATAAGAAGCCCTTTGGTTGAAGCAAGGCTGGCAAAACAGGACATAAGGGAACTTTCCAGGCAGCTTAAGCTTCCGACATGGAACAAGCCTTCAATGGCCTGCCTGTCATCAAGATTCCCATACGGCAGTGAAATTAATGCAAGAAAGCTCGGGATGGTTGAGAAGGCAGAGGAAATTTTAAAACGAATCGGATTGAGGCAGGTGAGGGTCAGGCATCATAATGAGATTGCAAGGATTGAAACAGGCAGGCAGGAAATGAAACTGCTGCTGAATCCGCAATCGCTTGAAAAAGTTGTAAAAGATTTCAAAAAGCTCGGCTTTGCATACGTTACGCTTGATTTGCAGGGCTACAGGAGCGGCAGCATGAACGAAGTTCTGGGAGCTAGGAAAAATGGATCAGGATGACATCAGAAAAATATTGAAGGAACTGAGGGGAAAAAGGCTCAGCATCGGAAGCGCAATGCAGAAACTGAAAGTTCTGCCTTTCGAGGATTTGGGATTTGCAAAGATTGATACGCATCGCTCCATCAGGAGGGGCTTTCCGGAAGTAATTTTGTGCAGTGGAAAAACAGAAAAACAAATACTTGGGATAATAAGAAAATGCGATTGCTTTGTTGCCACAAAGGCAAGCAGGGGGATATTTGAGGAAATCAGGCGCTTCAGGAAGGATGCGGAATTCAATGAAGATGCCAAAATGGTATTTTCAAAACAAAAGAGGAGAATCAGGAAGCGGGAAAAGATTCTGGTTGTGAGTGCAGGCACCTCCGATATACCAATAGCCGAGGAAGCCGCACTGACAGCGGAGCTTATGGGAAACAGGGTTGAAAGGCTTTATGATGTGGGAGTGGCCGGAATCCACAGGCTGTTCGGCAATAAGGAAAAATTTTTCAAGGCAAATGTGATTGTTGTTGTTGCGGGAATGGAGGGCGCATTGGCAAGCATTGTTTCAGGCATTACAGACAAGCCGATCATTGCAGTGCCCACAAGCGTTGGCTATGGGGCAAGCTTTAAAGGGATAGCGCCATTGCTTACGATGCTCAATTCCTGCTCCCCCGGAATAGCTGTTGTAAATATAGACAACGGCTTCGGCGCGGGCTACATGGCAGGCCTAATCAACAGGTGAGAACATGAAAATTGCATATCTTGATTGTTTTTCAGGAATTTCTGGGGACATGTTCTTAGGGGCAATGATTGATGCGGGCCTGGATTTAAATGCATTAAAGCGCGAACTGAAGAAACTGAATCTGAAAAATTACGAGATAAGAACAAGAAGGGTAAAAAAGCATGGAATCCTTGCAACAAAATTTGATGTAATTGCAAAGGGCAGGCAGCGCGATGCAAGCCTCAGGGAAATTATTGCCATTATAGGGCAGAGCGGGCTTGGGGGGGATGTGAAGGAAAAGAGCAAGGAAATCTTCATGCGCGTTGCAAAGGCCGAAGCAAAAGTCCATGGAACTGCCTTGAGCAAAATCCACTTCCATGAGATTGCAGCAATTGATTCAATAATTGACATTGTCGGGGCTGCAATTGCGGTCAAAAAACTCGGGCTTGAAAGGATTTATGCCTCTCCCCCCTCCCTCGGCTCAGGGTTTGTGAAATGCGCGCATGGCATTTTGCCTGTTCCGGGGCCTGCAACAGCCGAGCTGCTGAAGGGGATTCCTGTTGCTTCCGGCTCAGCGCGCGCAGAGCTTGTTACGCCAACTGGCGCTGCGCTGCTTGCGGTGCTTGCAGGCGAATTCGGAGAAATGCCACTAATGAAAATTGGGAGCATCGGCTATGGTGCGGGCAGCGCTGAACTGGCGCATCCGAATGTGCTCAGGGCCTTTATTGGAGAAGCGGATTCCGAAGGCAAATCCGAAAATATAAAACTGGTTGAAACAAACATCGATGACATGAATCCTGAGATTTATGATTATGCAATGGGGCGGCTTTTCAAAAAGGGCGCGCTTGATGTTTTTCTTACTCCGATATGCATGAAAAAGAACCGGCCTGCAGTAAAATTAAGCGTGCTTGCCGGGCAAAGCAGGCTTGATGACATTGTTGAAACAATATTCAATGAAACATCAACATTCGGCGTAAGGATAAGCGATGTTGCGCGGAGAACGCTGCAAAGGGAAACTGTGAAAGTAAAAACCAGATACGGCGCAATCAGGATTAAGGTTGGAAGCTTGGATGGAAAGCTCAAAAGCATTTCCCCTGAATATGAGGACTGCAAGGAGCATTTTATATTGATTTCTTTGCAGCGGGTTTGCAGCGCCGCCTTCAGCCCTCATGCCGCATATAAGGCCGGATTTCATTCGAAAAAAGCCTATTGCTTGCCTCAAGCAAAAATTCCGCAACAAAATCATTCTTTTGCTTCAGTTTGCTGTAGGCTATGTCCCTCATTTTTTTGAATGAAATTAAATCGCATTTCGGATATGTTGCGGAGGGGGTAAGCACGGCAAGTGCAATTGCATCCAGCGCATCAGCGGCCTTTACAATCTGCGCCTCAAGGGTGTTTAATTTGCAATATTCATCCCTCAGGCTGCTCAGCTCTTCCGCGCAATCCAAATTCGCAAAAAGGCTTCCAAATGCCTTTTTCTCAATCTCATCAAAAATTTCTTTCGCAACAAGCTTTGAGAAAAACCCTATATCCCCCAGGACAAATTCGCCGCAGTCATGCAGAACAGCAAGCTCAAGAACCCTTCCAATATCAACTTTCATCAGTTAAAACAACAGAGAAGGAATGCGCAGCAACAGAATCCGCCTCACCCCTCTTATAGCCGAATTGTATCAAGCCCTGCCTTGGAAGCTCCTTTGAATACTGTGCAGTAAGGAGTATCTCAAGAAGGCTGTCCATGGCATTGAATGCGCACTCCCCCATAAGTACTCCCCGGCCCAATGATATATATACCTTATGTACTACCAATAGTACTATATGGAGCGCATACTTTATTCGCTCGGATTCTCAGGCTACAGGGCAAGGCTCTATTCCGCGCTGCTCAAAACCGGCAAAGCAACAGTTCCCGAAATTTCAAAAAATCAAAAAAGCCGCTGGTCTACAAGGCAAATGAGCCGAAAATCTGCCTGAACAGCAGGCTGGACGAAAAAATCAATGAGCTGCTTTCAATGAAGAAAGAACTGGAAAAGATGGAACTGGCAAAGCAGGAAAGCGGGGAAGCAACAATTTTTTTCGGGAGGAAAAATTTTTTTGAGAAAATGAAGCAGCAGCTTGCTGAATGCAAAAGCTCTGTTGAAGCAACGGTTGGTTCATACAGGCAGGACAATCAATTATTGTCAATAGAATCCAGAATCACAAAGAACGGAGTGAGAATGCGCTTCATAGGCCCAAGGATTGCCTCTTCAAAGCGCCTGATGCAGAATCATGTAAAATCAGGAGTGCAGATAAGGACGCTTGATCCTGAAAGCGCAAGATTCACAATCTTTGATAAGAAGCTCGTCATACTGAGAATGCATGACATTGAAGAAAGGGATTATTTCTCAATCTGGGTGGAAAGCGAATCACTGGCAAGAATTCTCCTTTCCTATTTTGAGAGTCTCTGGGAAAAGGCAAAGCCGTTTGCCAAATGAAATAAATTATTTCAGAAACAGCTTCCTGTAACTGAATTTCGCAAGTTCCTTTTCAATGTCCCCATAGCTTTTTCCGCAGAGCATGCCGCCCGCAATGAATTCCTCCTGCGTTACATCAGCAAGGCAGAAATCAGGCATCCTGAATTTCTGCCTTGCTGATGTAACGCAGGA
>JAGVWD010000061.1 GCA_018304445.1 Candidatus Iainarchaeum sp.
TGCAGCACAAAAAGCCTTGAGCCGAGCCATGTGCTTCGCGCAATAGGGCTGCCGCATGTGAAATGCCACGGAAGTTTGCGCCTGACGCTTGGAAGAAGCACTACTGCAAGAGATATTGATTATCTGCTAAAAGTGCTTCCTGGAATTATAAAGAAATTGCGCGCGATGAGCCCGCTGAGGAAGGGCGTTGACATAAGCGAGTTTGAAGGGAAGATTGAGCACACGCACGAGGGGCATGCGCATTAGCATTTGGAGGAATTAAAATGTATTCTGAAAGGGCGCTTAAGGAATTCCGGCATCCGAAAAATATCGGCGAAATAAAAAATCCTGATGGGCTGGGAAAAGTCGGGAACGCACAATGTGGCGACCTTCTCTGGACTTATATCAAAGTTGGGAAAAATAAGGCGGGGAAGGAAATAATTACTGACATAAAGGTTAAAACATTCGGATGCGTTGCAGCTATCGCAACAAGTTCCATCTTGACAAAAATTGCAAAGGGCATTACTATTGAAGAAGCGCTTAAAATCAACAAGGAGAAAATCGCAAAGGAGCTTGATGGCCTGCCCCCGAACAAGATGCACTGCTCCGTATTGGCGATGGACGGGCTGAAGAGGGCTATTGAGGATTATAGAAATAAAAAAGCAAAATAGCTGTCCAGGAAATTGTGCGAAAGTTTTATAAACACCTGCGCGCTAATTATTCTCATTAATAAAAGAATCAACAATGAAATATTTTCAGTTAGATAATTTGTTGGTTCTTTTAACTCCCAAAGCTGATTGCAATGAAGTATGCGATAACTCCCGACACTGATATTGTTTCGATTCCAAAGGATGCAAGCGAACTGCACTTTGTAAGGCCTGTCGCGCTTAGGAATCTGAAGAAGCTTCTCAGGAAATGCAGGGGCCTGCAGCAAGTTTCCCTTTCCGAATCGTGCTCCGGAAGGTTTCCTGAAAAGGCGAGGAAAATGCTCGAGCAGAGGAACATTGCAATTAAATTCTCAAGCAATAGAGGGAGGGCGATAGGGCTTGACATTGAAATGATAAAGGAAATTGTCGGGATGCAGCGCGATGAGAAAAGCTTCAGGGAGATTGAGGAGCTTACAAGGATTCCGAAAAGCACTGCGCATTATCTCATAAGATATGCTGAAAGGACAAAGGTAAAATCCGGGAACAATGTAGTTTATCTCGGGGATTACTGAAATTAGGCTATTTCAATGCATTTGCAATTGCCTTTCCGAAGGCATGCGCGGATTCCGGGCCGTCTGCGGTTATTATCTTTCCGTCAGTTTCAACCGCCTTTCCTGTGTAAATTGCGCCCTTTGATTTTAAGTTCTGCGCCTCGCTCGGGAAGCATGTTGCTTTTTTTCCTTTTAATAAGCCCGCGTTTGCAAGCGTGCTCGGGGCGATGCATATTGCCGCAAGGATTTTTCCTGAATTGCAAGCGGAACTTGCAATTTCATGCGCCCTTTTGTTATTGAAATAAACGCTTGCCCCGCCCCCGCCGATAAAAACAACCGCATCGTAATCTTTGGAATCAGCATCCTCAATTGTTGTTTGCACTTGTGTTTCCCCGCCGAGCATTCCCTTTGCAATTCCGGTTTTTATGCTCGCAACAGTGGTTTCAATGCCGGCTTTCTCCAGCTCGGCCTGCGTATCAAAAAGCTCCTCGTCCCGGAAATTGCTGAATGCAATAACAATCAGTGCTTTTTTGCTTCCGCTCATTTTTTGCCTTTAAGCGCTTCGATCTGCTTGAGCCTGTACACGCCCGGCTCGCAGCCTGATTTTCTCCCAAGCACTATCAGCGGGCAGAAATTGCATACGTTCTGGCCCTTTGCAAACCAATCGAGATGGTCCACATCCCTCTCATACCTGCAGCCCCTTGGGGGGGATTTAAACAGAACCTTTTTCTTTTTTGCCGCTTTCTTTGCCATTCTTATCACATAAAAACAAACAATGTAATCTATTTAAAATTATGCTTGCTTTAAAACAAATTATTATATAGCACCTGGAACAACATTATCCTGATTGGGATGTTTTCAGAGCTTTATGATGAGGAACTGAGCGAGCTGCAGAGGAAGGGCGACCTTGAAAAGGTAAAGGCATTGAAGAGCCTGAATAAATCAGTAATGCCGAGCCTCAAGAAGCGCATACAGGAAAATGACAAAACAGTCCTGAATGAGCTTTTTCTCCCGAAGTGGATCAACTGGAATCTGCTTTATTCCTGGGCGATAAGGGATTTGGATGCCGGGGAAAAGCGCTGCGCCCTGTGCGGAAATGCAAGCAGGAACGGGAATGACTTCAGGCTGAAGTTCATATGCGAGGCGTGCCTGATTGAAATAAAGAGCAGATGACCATGTGCGCAAGAATAAATATAAAGCCGCCGAAGTGGCTTGAGAGGGTAAGGATATATACACGCGAATCGCGGTATAGTGATTTAAAGCCGGCTTCAATTGTAAAATCCCTCGCCACAAGAATCTTCACGCCATGGAGATTAAAAAAAAGAAACGGCCACGGCCCGCATTAGAGCACATGATTCCTTCTGTAGTGGAAGAGATATTCCTGCGCGTAGCCCGCGTATTTTCCAAAATGCCCCTGCGCGAATTCGATTATTTTTCTGTTTGATATTGGCTTATTGCTGAAGTACATTTCCTGCATCACCCTTTTTACCCAAACATCAACTGGGAATGCCTGCATGAAATCCAGGCTGAAAAGCAGGGCGCAGTCCGCAACTTTCTCCCCAACTCCGGGAAATTTGAGAAGCGCGGATTTTGCATCAGCATAGGGCAGCTTTTTCAGGGCGTTCAGGTCAAAACTCTCATTTTCGATTTTCTTCCGGAGCATTCTCGCGGTTTTGAGCAGATATGCGCTCCTGTAGCCGAGGGCGCACAGCTTCAGATGTTTTTCCCTGCACTCCGCAAGCGCATCAATTGTTGGAAAGGTAAAAAATTGCATCCCGTCAAATTCAATCTCATTCCCGAATTTTTGTGAGAGCGCATTTATGCATTTTTTGATGCGCGGTATGTTTGAGAATGTTGCAATAATGTAGGAAGCTAGGGTTTCCCAGGGCTCCTGGCGCAGGATTCTCATGCCGGGGTATTTTGTAGCAGCGCGCGCAATGTTTGCATCTTTGCCGATGGAGGAAAGAATTTCATTGAGATTGAGGTCCAATGCGAAATAATTTTTTATATGTGCAGTGTTTATCTTGTTTTTATAGGAGTCAAAAATAAGCCCGTTTCCTTCCTGTTTTATTTTTATGGGTGTGTTGCTGATTAATCCATAATAGAAGCCATTCTGCTTTTTCTCCCAGCGGAAGGCCTGGCCGCACTCAAGCGAATGCTGCAGGCTGAAGTTGTTGGTTTTAAGCCTTTGCATAAGGAATTCCTCAGGGGAAAGGATTAAAATAGGGGAAGGCATGATTATTTTAATATGGCAATGAAAATCAGAACTCGGAGGTTCACGATAAGCAGGGGCGGGGGCAAAAGCGGGATCGGAGTGAGCTATACTGGCCATGCTAGCGGAATGAAAAAAAACATTGGAATAATAAAGAAAGCCATTAAGGGTGCGCTTGTGGCAAAGAAGCATTAATCCCTTAATTTATGGAAGTTCCAAAAACAGTCCCCTTTTTAAAGAGTTTAATACACTAATATATTACTAATTACCTGGTGATGTAATTCAGATCAGATTCAATTTAGCACCTATATCCGTTTCGTCGGGGCTTTTGGGAGTAATTCCGGAAGGAGGCAAAGAATATGCGCATCAGCGAGAAATTAAGGAAACAGCTGCTTAAGGAAGAGTTCAAGCTTAGGGCCAAGCAGCCAGAGGCATGGACAAAGACAAAATACAGGGCATATGCTAACTTCAGGGCAAAGAGCCTTGATGCTCCGGCAGTATAGCCCTTCTGTTTTTTTATTTTACATTATTTTAATATTGCAAGCCGAATTCCTTGTAAATCTCTTTTTTGATATTCAAAAGGCGCTTGTCTGACCTGTGCCGCGGCCTTTCAATGGATATGGCAAATATTTTCTTTATTTTTCCTGGGCGCGGGGACATCACAGCCACCCTGTCCCCAAGGTAAATCGCCTCATCAATGTTGTGCGTTACGAAAATTATTGTTTTATGCATTTCCCGGAATATTCTTATGAGCTCTTCCTGCATTCTGATGCGCGTCATGGTATCCAATGCGCCAAAAGGCTCATCCATGAATATAATTTCAGGATCAACTGCCAGGGCTCTTGCAATGGCAACCATCTGTTTCATGCCGCCGGATAATTCCCTTGGGTAGCTTTTTTCAAATCCTTCAAGCCCGACCAGCTTTATGTATTTCATGGCAATTTTTTTCATTTGCTGACTGCCCATTGCATTGGCCTCCAGCCCGAACTTTACATTATCCAGAACACTTCTCCACGGGAACAGGCCATGCTCCTGGAAGATGGTGATATATTTCGGATTTGGCCCTGTAACCTCCTTTCCCTCAATCAAGACCCTGCCGTTTGTAGGTTTTTCAAAGCCTGCCAAAATGTTCAGAAGCGTTGTTTTGCCGCACCCGCTGGGCCCCAGCAGGCAGAAGAATTCCCCTTTTTTGATGACCAAGTTGGTCATGTCCAGCGCGTATAATTCCTCAGGCTGGCCTAATGAAAAGCACTTATTGACATTTGTCACAACTATCTGGTCATTTGGCATATTGCTCATCACTCTCACACGCTATTCCCCATAAATACGTTTTTTCTGGCCTTTTTCTCAACTATGCTAATTAACTTATCCAGAAGTCTGTACGCAGAAAATTCCTTGCATCCAATATCATAAAACCCAGCCCGGATTGCATCCCAACCATTTCAGCGGCCACTATAATGACCCACGCTATGCCCAATGCTATCCGCAGCCCTATGATGATGTAGGGGAATGCCGCGGGGAATATTACTCTTCTGAGCATATCCAAGTCCCTTGCGCCGAAATTGACCGCAGATTTTATGATGTTGGAATCTATATTCTTAACTGCGTGCATTGTTGCAATCAGTATGGGAAATATTGATGTTATGAAAATTATGAAAATCGCGGGCTGATCGCCGATGCCGAACCAAAGCATTGCCAGCGGTATCCATGCTATGGGGGATATTGTCCTGACCAGCTGAATTAACGGATTAAAGGCGTACTCCGCTCTCCTGTACCACCCAAGTATTAAACCTGCAGGAATTGCAAAAATTGCGGCTGCAGCAAATCCTGCGAAAACCCTGAACAGGCTGGCTGATATGTTCCCGAACAAAACGCCGCTTGCATACAGTTCCCCCAATGCGCCGGCAACATCAATGGGAGGCGGAAACATTTCCCTGATAAATAATCCTGAAACCGCCAATGCGTGCCAGACACCAAGAAATAAAATTAAAACCAGAACAGGATAGGCAATCTTCTCAATAATCTGTTTTTTTCTTTCTTTTTTACCTGTTGTCAGCAAGAGGTATTCATATGCCTTCTGCGCATAATTTGCATCTACAAATTCACTGATGTTTATTTTTTTAATCGGCAATTTCATTTTATCTGCTGCATAATCCTGCAGATCCTTGAATTCGTCAATTAGGGGCAGCAAATCCCAGGAAATAACGCGGCCCCCATCGCTGGTAAGGGCATTAAATACCACGCTTTGAGTTTGCCCTAAAAATTTAGAGCCAATTTCACTCGCTTCTCGGGGTTTTTTGTGGATATACTCCCCTGCGCCGATAAGGCTATTGACCAATTCCTGAACTGCTTCAGGATGCGACTTGATGATTTCTTCCCTGATTGTCAAGACGCAGTCGACATGGTGCTTTTTGATCTTTTGTGTGGTTATAAGAATCTTGCCGATATTCTGCTCCTCCGCCTGTGAACCGAATGGCTCTGCAACAATATACCCGTCAATAGCGCCTCTTGAAAGCGCGCTTACCATGTCTGAAGGGTCCATTTCTGTGGTGCGTATGTCTTTTTCATACTTCATTCCTGCCTCTGTTATCAGCTTGTGCAGGAGCATAGTGTGCGTGGAGAATTTGTGCGGTATGGCTATTATTCTGCCTTTTAAATCGCTCACTGCATTAATGTCATATTTTACAACAAGAACGCTGCCTTCCCTGTGACCAAGGCATATCAGCTTTATTTTTGTGCCCCTTGACCTTAAATCCATTGCCAATGGCGCAAGAATGAATGCCCCATCTATTTTGCCTCGTTTCAAGGCATTGTGCAGCTCCTGCCAAGAATGAAATTTTTGGGGCTTGAGGTTCAGATGCTCAAACCTCCTGTTGTCATGCTCATATGACACACCAAGAATGAGATGGTCTGTAACGGGCATATAGCCAATTTTTAAATCCAGTTTTGACATAGGTTATCTCTTTGCCATGATTGATTCTCTCTGTAATTCCTATTGTCGTTCCCCTTTTTATGTTTTTCCCACAGAAGCATGTTGCTTAATTCTCGGCATTGCCTCATGTTTGCTGCCGGCATTCTGAGAGAAATCGAAAAAACTGCTTTTCTGCGTTAAGACGGCAAGCAAATACGCCGGCAGTTATTTTGCTGTAATCTCTTCTCCAAGTTTCTTGTACGCATTCTCCGCAAAGGATTCATCTACAAATTCTTTAATATCTATTTTTTTGTCAAGCAAGCCCATTTTGAGCATGTAATCCTGGAATGCCCCGTATTCGCTTTCTCTCGGGTAAAGGTCAAGATAGCCGCTTCTCCCGGGGGGATCAGTCAGTGCATGGACTATGGTTTCTGGCTTCTGCCCAAGGTATGGCGCGACCAA
>JAGVWD010000063.1 GCA_018304445.1 Candidatus Iainarchaeum sp.
AAAATGCTCGAGCTCTCAGGGAATGTAAAATAGCTCACCCATATGCTTATGCTTGAGAATGCAATGCTCAGGAACAGTATGTAAAGGGGATGCCTCCTTATTTGCGCCTCTCCAAGGATTGATTCAAACACCATTTTCCCATTTCCCAAAAAACCGCAAAACCAATAATTTAAATAGGTTTCTGGGTTAATATAATTATTGTTTTATTTCCGTTTAAGGAAGGCATCGGAAACGCAGTTTCTGATTTTTGATGGTTAAAAAATGGACAGCAAAATAGTTTTTCCCGGGGATTTCCTCACAACAGCAGAGGAATTTGTCGCGGGCAAAAACACCTATGAGGATATTTCGGGCAGGATATATGCCGCAACCGTGGGAAATGCGCAGTTCGATTTGGGCAAGAGGGAAGTAAGCGTAGATAAAAACGGCAGGGAGCTAGAGCTGCTCGAGGTCGGTTCAATCATTGAGGGCGTTGTGATAATGCTCAAGCCGCAGGCAGCAATAATTGAGATTTATGCTGCCGAAAAGGACGGAAGAAAGCTTAACATCCAGCAGTCCATCGGGGCAGTTCCCATTTCGCTTGTAAGCAGGGGCTACGTTACCACAATGGACACAAAATTCAGGATCGGGGATCTTGTAAGGGCGAAGGTCGAAGTCATAACGGCTTACTCCGTAGATAGCTCAACAGCAGATGCCGAACTGGGCGTTATAAGGGCATACTGCACCAAGTGCAGGGATGCCATGGGATTGTTCGATTCGCAGCTCAAGTGCATAAACTGCGGGAATGTCGAGCAGCGCAAGTTCTCAACGCTTTACACGCTTAAGTACTGAATTTAACTGGAGGGAAAAAATGGACCTGGAAGTGATAAGGAAGCAGAAGAATCTCCTTGAGTTTACAATGAAGGGCGAAAGGCACACTTTCCCGAATCTGCTGCGCTCTTATCTTCTAAAGGACGCGGGCGTTGAATTCGCCGCATACACCTTGGTGCATCCCATGGACAATGATGCGAAATTCATCGTAAGGACAAAGGATTCTGAAACCGCGGAAAAGGCGCTTACAAAGGCGTGCGATGCGATTGATTCCGATTTGGAGGAATTCTCCAAGCAGTTCAAGAAGGCAGTGAAGTAAAGGCTTATTTTATGCAGAATGTCTTGCTAAAACCTAATTTTCGCGTTCTTGCGATTGACGACGGCTCCTTCAGGCCAGGGCAAAAGCAAAAAATCCCCCTTGTTGGTGTAATTTACAGGATTGATGGCAGGATTGAGGGGATTCTCTCCCAAAAAATTTCAGTTGATGCGCTTGATTCAACTGAAAAAATAATTGAAATGCTCTCTGACGGGAAATTCCTCCAGCAGGTTTCATTCATCCTCCTTCAGGGGATAAATTTCGCGGGCTTCAACATTGCGGACGTGAAGAGGCTCAACTCCGTTCTCAAAAAGCCGATAATAATTGTATTCAGGAAGTTTCCCGATATGGATGAAATCAGAAATGCGCTGCGAAAATTCCCCGACAGGGAGAAAAGGCTCGCGCTGATAAGAAATGCGGGAAAAATCCGCAAAATCAATTCAATACACTTCCAGTTCATTGGAACGGATGAGCCAACAGCAAGGGAAGTGATTAAAAAGACCCTGATGCATAGTTTCCTTCCAGAGCCCATAAGGATTGCGCACCTCGTAGCAAGCGGCATGACCCTCGGGCAAAGCACAAGGCCGTGAGATGGTTTTTAATAGGAGAAATGCAGCTTAATTGATATGGCATCAATCAATCCCTTCAGAAGATGGATTAGAAAAAATTTTGCTGTTTTGAGGGCAAGGCCGTTGCCACGCGATGCAGATTTTATATTTCCAAGGATTATTTGGAAAACCAAACTGCGCGGTAAAACTGTTATTTGGAAAACTCCTGCAAGAGCAGGCGAAAGGCAGGCGCGGCAGATGATTTCCGGAATCATGCCCGAGGAAGGAAACACGTTTTATTTCAGGCTATCAAAACGCTATCCTGACCTTAAAGGCGGAAGGCGCTGGGAAGAATACTATGACCTGCCCTCCCTGAAAAACATATTCGACGGGACAATGAATAGAAGGGTGAAAAAAATATTGAGAGAAAACAAACTGACTTTTGAGGAACTGTTGCAAAAGAGCATGGAAGCAAAAGAAGAAGTTGATTCAATATTGTCCCGTGAATTGAATCCCTTCAACTACAATCTTGATTTTGGGCCAGACCAGCTGCTGGTTGGCATAAAGAACAGAAAAATTGATTTTATCCTTGTTGACATTTAGCTCTTTTTGCAGTACTTTTAATAATTGCTTCGCTGTTTAATGATTGGCATGGGCGGCATAATAAGCAAACTGAAATGGCTTGACCCATTCACATATGTTGATATTTTATTGGATAAAATAAAGCCAAAGGCGCAGCGCAACAAATATTTGGACTGGGCAATATACCTCGCATTTGCGGCAATTTTCGCATATGCCCTGCTTTTTATTTTCGGCCTTATCCTGGGCACTTCAGCCCCCGGGGTAATAGTCCTTTCCGGCAGCATGGAGCCAAGCTTTTACAGGGGGGATATAATAATCCTCCAGGGCGCGGATGCTCAAAATATAAAAGGCCAGGATGTTTATTTCCCGGGCATAAGCACGCTCAAGGGAAAAATGCTGAAAGAAATCGCAGAAGTTGATTATGAAAAGCAGAAAATAATTTTCGCAAACGGCGCCGAGGTTTCAATAAACAAAGAGGGCGATGTTATTGTTTATAATTCCTCATACTACCCCGAACCGATAATCCACAGGGTAATTGCAAAAGTGCATGTCGCTGACGGCACATACTTCATTACAAAAGGCGACAACCCAAAAACAAACTGGTTTGTTGACCAGGCCTGCGGCAATGTTGTTTTTGGCTATGTTCCAGGAACTGACCTCATAGCAATAACTTCCATTGAAAGTGCATGCATAACCCCCCATATGCCGAATGAAAAGGAGCTTGAAGGGAAAATGATTGGGAAGATTCCCTTCCTCGGATGGGTTAAGCTTATTCCATTTGATGAAATCCCAAAACTGCTTGGTTTAAAAAAATGACCTCTGCTAATTTTATTGGGCAGAACATGAAGCTTGTTTTTTCAGACGCAACGGCATTCAAGAAAGCAGTAGACGCAATTGCAGTCCTTATTGATGAGGCAGAATTCGTAATAACCCAGACAGGCCTGACGCTTAAGGCAACCGATCCTAGTCAAATAAGCATGATTGATTTTTCCATGGGAAGGGAGGCCTTCAAGGAATACAATATTTCCGAGCCGGCAAAAATCGGCCTTGACCTGGAATACCTTTCAGGAATTTTGGGAAGGGCAAAGTCCGGGGACGAGCTTACAATAAGCATGGACGAGAAGCAGGCGCGCCTGGAAATTCTTTTAAAGGGCGCCTCGGCAAGGAAATTTTCCATTCCGCTCATTGACATTTCCTCGCAGGAGCTTCCGAACCCGAAAATTGAGTTTGACGCTGAATTGAAAGTGCGCGCGGACATATTGCAGGACGCGCTGAAGGACGCTTCCCTCATTGGAAGCCACATAACGCTTGGCGCGGATGCAGATAAATTTTTTGTCAAAGCCTCCAGCAGCAAGGGCGAGCTGAACAATGAAACCCCGAAAACCGACAAGGCAATAGTGCAGGAATTTTCAGTAAAAAAGGAATGCAGCGCGATGTTCCCCCTTGATTACCTGCAGTACATGCTGAAGGCAGCGGATTCCTCAACAATTGCAGGAATAAACATAAAGGCAAGCGCGCCGATAAAAATCGCGTACAAAATCGGAAGCGCAAACATCTGCTACTACCTCGCGCCAAGGATTGAGGGCTGAATTACAGAAATATTTACCGCGTAGCAATGATGCAAAGATATTTTAATGTCTTATAATGTAATTCTAATTAGTGGTGAAAAATGCCATTTGTGAAAGTCAAAGTTAGCAATAAAAAATTGATGGAGATCGGAAGACAAAAACTACAGAGTAGTATAAAAAGAGCCCCATCAAGAACGGCCAGAAAACTTGCATTAGAACTTCTCAAAGGGAGGCCGGAAATAACAAAATATGGAAACATCAATGTTCCGAAACGTTTGGTAACAGAGGCAAGGGTAGACCTGTTGCTATCGCGGTTGAAAAACCCTAACAGGGATGTCAGTTATGCTGCTCAAGAGGAATTAAATAGTATGAAAGCCCCTGACACGATTCCAAATTTGATTCCTAGATTGAGGGCAATGTTGCGTTCTAAGGGCGATTTGCCAGTTACGGCACGAGGTGTTTTAATTGGAACTAGACTCAGATCTACAATCCCTAATCTGAAAGCAGCGTTGAAAGATAGGTATTGGCCGGTTCGCTATTATGCTATACGTATTCTAGGTGAAATGAAAGTCAGGGCTGTAATTCCTGACCTGAAATTAGCGGCGAGAAGCCCTAAGGTTCCAATTTCCGAAGCAGCCGAAATAGCTTTGCGAAAAATGAACGTAAAGATATAGGTCTATTCATCAAAAATTATTTTCTTTATTTCCCCTAATTTTATTTCCCCTAATTTATCAATAATAAAATCCGGCTTTTCCCTGCGCAACTGCTCTTTTGTCTGATAGCCCCCCAAAACCGCAATTGTTGTTACACCCGCCTTTTTCCCAACATCTATGTCATGCGTCATGTCTCCGACATACGCAGTTTCTTCAGGAGCAAACCCATTCCTCTCCATTACCTTCACAATTGCCTCGGTTTTATCATGATTGCCGCCACTTACATCAACAAAAAATTTTCTGAACCCATAACCATCAAGTTCCTTTTCAAGCTTTGTTTCCGGGATAGAAGTTAAAATCGCAAGTTTCATCCCTTTCCTGTGTAAAAATTCCAATATTTCCTTTACCCTTGGAAAAGGTTTCGGCTCCCCTACAGAATGAATTTCTCTTATATACAACTTCTTTAATTCTTCCTGCGTGGCATTTGTAAATTTTTTATAAAAAATCATATAAGGGCTGGTAAATTCTTTTCTGAATTCTTCCAAAGTCAATGCCTTTATCCCCAATTTCCTGAACACATTCATAGTTGCCTTATAAACGGGAACTATGTCGTCGCTCAGCACCCCCGACCAGTCAAAAATTATATTTTTTATCATTTATATAGAGAGCCAACAAAAAGACATTTAAACCCTACGGCTGTTAATTTCCTGTTAATTTCTATTGGGATTGGGAACATGGCAATAGAGCTTAAAAATGTCGATTTGTGGCGCCGTTCCATAGATGCAATTGCCTCTTTTATTTCAGAGGGGAATTTCCGCTTCAATGAAAAGGGAATTTCATTCAAGGCAGTAGATCCAAGCCAGATTGTGCTTGTTGATTACATTATGGATAAGGGTGCATTTGAGAAATTTGACATTGAGCCCACTTATATTGGAGTGGATTTGGTTGAACTTAACAAAATAATGCAGCGTTCCCTCCCGAATGACAAGCTCACAATGGAAGTCAGCGATTCAGAGCTTTCATTGAAATTAGAGGGGGATATGCTCAGGAGTTTCAGGCTGCCTCTTATAGAAGTGAGCGAGGAAGACATAAACATTCCCCAGCCCAAATTTGATGCAAAGGTTGAAATTGCAGGAAGAATAATAAAGGAAGCGCTCAAGGACGCAAGCTTGTTCGGAAGCTCGGTAGTGCTGCGCATAAAGGGCAGCCAATTTACAATTGAGGCGCGCGGCTCGCAAGGAACATTCAAGAGCCAGACAAAAGAGGCGCAGAAAGTAGTTGTAAAATCAGCAACAGAAGTAGTGAGCAAGTATTCCCTTAATTTCCTCATGAATATCGTGAAGAGCGCAGACCCGGAAGCAAAGGTCGCACTGGAGCTGAAAAGCGATGCGCCTATGAAAGTTTCCTATTCAATAGGCCCCGCGCAGATCCAGTACCACTTGGCGCCGATGATTCTGTAAATTTCACCGGCGGAATGCTCCCAAAACCCTTTTTATTCCCTTTTGTGGCAGATTATTTTATGAACCTTGGGGATTTGCAATTCGCGCAGCGCTATCCGTTCAGCGGAACCGCAAGGAAAATAGTGAACGAAACAGGCCTGAATCTGCAGGATGTTTCGGAGGCAGTAGCAGAAAGGGCGCAGAAAATAATCCTTGCTGCCGCAAAACAGCAGAAGTATGACCCCCAAATCGGCAATTATGAGGAATTGCTGCAGGATGACGTGCTTGCATTCCCTGTTGCAAAAATCCTTCTTTCAATAATCGCAAAGCCGGAATTGTATTCAAAGTTCGCAAATATGTTCGCAAAATATTCCTTTATTTCATTGCAGGAAGAGACTGATGAAACCCTCTGCGACATTGCAAAAGACCTCGGAATAATTATAAAATTTTCCGGCAATCCCGAGGAATTCACGGAAATCGGCATGCTGCAGTATTTAAGCGCGGATTTCAGGGAAGATTTCATGAAATTGGCAAACCAGAGGCTTGAGAAGGGAAAAATAATCCTGAGCAAGAACGAATTTGTGCGCTTCCTCTCGCAGGCAATCTACAGGAAAATCTTCTCTTCCCTCCCCACAGACACGAAGCAGATTCCAAATTCCTTCAAGACAATCGCAAATTCCCTTTCAAAGCAGGCATTTTCAGAAAGCTTCCAGGCATTCAACGCAAAGCTTTCCGGAAACATAAAGGCGGATGCATTTCCCCCCTGCATTTCCGAACTGTATGCGAAAATGCTCTCCGGCGTAAACCTCAACCATACGGAGCGCTTCACGCTTGCAACTTTCCTTGTTTCGGTTGGCATGGGCACAGAGCAGATAATTGCAATTTTCAGGAATGCGCCGAACTTCAATGAAAAAATCTCCCGTTACCAGATTGAAAGGATTGCGGGAAATGGCAAGCAGAATGCGAATTACTCCCCCGCAAGCTGCGCAAAAATGAAAAGCTACAAGCTCTGCATAAGAAACGGCGAATTGTGCGGAAATGTGAAGCACCCGATGCAGTTTTACAGGAACAGGGCATTTAAAAAGTGAAGGCAGCAGAAAAACCTTAAAAACAACGGAAAACCATTATCTATATGCGGCCAGTTCGCCAAGCCATGGAAGAAATCGAAAATTCAAGATTGTCAAAGGATGCAATATTATTTTT
>JAGVWD010000064.1 GCA_018304445.1 Candidatus Iainarchaeum sp.
AGCCCAAAAACAGTCCAGGCCGCCCGGCGCACTAAATGGTACACCGCCCGAAAAAACCGACTCAATATATACGACAAATTATTAGATGACAGCTGTCCCGTTAACATAGACCTATCATAGCATAACTCAATCGCCAGAACCGCCACGACCAAAATATTCGGAAATTGCCAGGGGAATGTCTTGGGGTTGATGAACAATTCGGAAAGAATCGCATTCGGCGAGGATCCCTAGTTTATTAAAACCCCATGAGACCCCGATGGATCCAGACGCAAGATTTATTCGGTATCCCTCGAACCTAACCACATCAAGCCACAAGCCAATTCTCCGGCGCCTCAGCCCATCCCAAATAACTTGTTTGTGGTTTTTGGTAATGATTATATCCATCTAAAACATCAGTAACATCACTCAACGGGCTTTCTCTGATACCCTTCTTTTTTAAGTTCGGATTTACTCCGGTATGTATCACTTTTCCATCACCAGCATAGATACCAATATGGCCGAAGGTTGACCAGTACCAAAACACAAGCGCACCTACGTGGATGCTACTATTTATGCTTATCAATCCTTTTTCATTCAGGGCTTCGTGCATGTTTATTGCTTTCGGATACTCTGCTGGAGCGCCATACGCAGTTCTTACAAAACGCATACAATAAAAATTCCAAAAAGGATGACCATTTTCTGCATTATCTTTTTTAATGTCGTCCGTATCCGCAGAAGGACTGGGAGTATTACAAGCCGTTTCTCCCGTTTGGCTCTGATGATATTTACATCCGCTAGTGCTACACGGCTGTATGTATTGCCTAATTGGGCTTTCGTCCATGATAGAGCTAATTCGATTTTATTTTCTTCTGACATATTCGTATCCAAGTTAACTATAATTTTTCAGATACTCCTTAATTCGTTCGCGATCTTCATTTTCCTGTTCATTCTTAGGATACATTTGAATAAACTCGATCTTAGAGATCGCCGTGTGAAAGGCATAAATTATTCGTAAAGATGACCCCCGTAGATATCGGCAAAATAATCGCGCTTTGACGATTGTGACTTGCTCCGTTTTTGTTATGACGTTAAAATGTTTGCCGCTACCAAGAGGGAGTGCCGTAACAACCTTTTTGAACTCAAGCATGTCCTTAGGGAGGGATTCGTATTTTTTTGATAACCGCTTGAAATCCTTAGAAAATTCATCGGTCTCATTAAAGTTCATCTTCATAATTTCTTACAGAATAGCGCTCGTCTCGGTAGAACACGCTCTCGTAAGAAAGCGGCTGGCCGTTTTCGGCTACCTTCCAAGGTACATCTTCATGTGAATAATTTTCGATCTCCTTAGCGTTTTTATCGGCAAGCCGCGCCAATACGTCATCTATATGTTCTATTTCGCGAGCGGAAAATTTATCTAGATTAGGTCTTTTCAAGGCCAAATATTTCTTCTGCTCGTATTTGAAATATTTGCTTCTTACTGCCTCAATCTCTCCTTTTTTCTGCATATCGGTAACAATATCCTTCAGTTCTACTGAAGTAGGTCCGTGATGATTTTTGATATAGGTTGCGCCAATTAAATTTTCTTCAAATTTTTCGTAGAAATCAAAATCAATGAAATAAAGTAGCTTATGTAGGACGGTTTCGCCAACATTTGGCCTGCCGCCAACCTTCCCTAATATATACAAGAGTACCTGTTTGAATTTCTCTAAATTCTTGCTGGTTACACGGATTCTAAGGTCACTAGTAGTTTTTACCTTTGGTTTATCCTCAAGTATTACTTCACGTTCTGGAACATTTCCCGCAAGAAAATCCTCAAATGTAGTACCAAAAATACTGGCAAGTTTTTTTGCCTCTGAAATCGTGAGCTCCCGCTCGCCCTTCTCAATTTGCATATAAGTAGGGCGAGAAACCTCAAGCTCCTCTGCAAGGTATTCTTGAGAGAATTTATTCTGTTCGCGTAGCTCCTTTATTTTTTTGTATAGATTCTTAGCCATATGTTTATATTAACATACTACTCTTGTAAAGAAATCTTGTCAAGTTGATAAGTAAAGTTCCTTGACAATAGATAAAGAGCGGCTTAAAATGGACATGCAAAGGTCGTTTTATTAAAAATTAAGATGAAAAATCAGAATGGGCAAAGGATCTAAAACCACCCTCCGAGGACGCGACGCCGAAACTGGCGAATTCACCACGGTTGAAGAAGCGCGTCGGCATTCTCGTACCCATATCGTCGAGCGCGTTCCTAAACCTGGCTATGGCGACACGGGAAGCGGTAAAAAGAAAAAATAAAGGTCGGAAGAATGGTTCGGTACCAATCGAGCAACTCACCTCAAGAATGGCACTATCCTCTTCTCTGCATATACGGTTAGAAAGATGCGCCCCCGCTTCTCAAATTCCTGATCTAAGAGGTTAAGTCAAAGATTGCTCGTGATACATCTCCTGATTCCACCCTTAGGCCCGTCAATAAAAGGCGGGTCTTAAAATTTTCCTGTCTTCACTTCGCATTTTCGACAATTTTAATCTCCTCTGGGGTGAGGCCGTAAAGTTTATACACCTCCTCGTCAATTTTACGATCAGTTTTTTGAATTTCCATCTTTAATTTTTGCCACCTTTCTGAGTTTTCGGTACTGCGAGATAAGTCGATATTATCCTTCATAATACTTTGTACAAGAGTAATTATAACCTCTTGGTGCGGGCGCGATGCAACGACGAAAGGGAAACTGCGAAGATAGCCCAGTTTGACTTGAGGGAAAACCTTGCCCGTTTCCATTACCTTTCTGCGATATAAATAGTCAATATATCTAGAATTAAATATGGCTAAACAAAAATATATATCCAGCCGCTTAGAGTACTCATCGCGTATAACAGCGATCTGCAAAGTATTAGCAAACCACTTCTTATCAATTACGACCGCTCTAATTCTATCTGCTGTTTGCCTCCAAACAATTTTTAAGTTCCTCTCCATCATTACTTTATCAAAATAGACTATCTCGTCAGTATCCAACAGGCTCTGATAGTTGTTTCTTAGAAAAAAACTAGGCCTGGATAAAATAGTATATCGATTAATGTCTGACCCCGTAAATAAGGGATGATCTCGTGGATCCTTTGACTCGCCATGATAATAAATTCGTTCTCGGAGATCACCCTTGCCTTTTTCGCCCTTTCCTATATCAACTCTTTGGTGCTTTACGCCAGCATCTTTGAGCAGAAAGACGTCAGCAAAGATAAGCCCTGTATTCTTTACTATTATTCCTTTAGCCGAGGAGGGCTTCGCCATATAATTTTGGTCAATAGTACTAACTAATTGTCCCAGTACCCTCCTATTCTTTCTCGCAAGGTCGGCAATGAACCTATTCGCACCAGATTGTTTACTAAGTATCAAGATACAAGATGGTAACTGCACATTCTGAAAAATACTTTCTCCTAAATTGATAACAAAATTGTCATACTTATTCGCAATCTCTTTGATATCCTCATATCGTGGCTGATATAAAAACGTGTTAGGTAAGATAAAACCGAGGTCTCCACCATGACGTAATAAAGAGATTGCCTTATCTACGAAGATTTTATATATATCTTTGTGTCGCTTGGTTGAGTCGGGATAAGCAAGGGCATAATATGCAACATCTTCATCTATATTCGCCCCCCAAGGTGGGTTACCGATCACAACATCAAATCCGCCTTGTTTGAAAACTTCAGGAAATTCTTCCTGCCAATTGAATGGTTTTTTATCACGCCAGTTTTTGCCGAACTGCTTCTCTAGTTCTTTATCTGTCCCGGAAATAAGTGAATTGCCGTTTTTGATATTGTGAGAAAGTAAGGGTAACTTCATCCGTTCGTCTAGGGCGCTAACGAGCAAGTTGAGACGCGCGATTTCGACCGCTTGCGGATCAAGGTCAACGCCATAGATATTTTGTATCAGAATCTGAAGTTTAGTAAAAGTGCCGCCCGTATCTCCAAAGTCTTTGTATTTCTCGGCAATCAGTTCCAATGCACGAACCAGAAACGACCCCGATCCGCAAGCTGGATCAAGAACTTTAATTTTTTGCAAATCTGCGACACTATTGCATTTATCCAAGATCTGACCGAGCGCGTTGCGGACGATATAATCAACGATGAATGTCGGCGTATAGTAAATCCCTTGTTCTTTACGCTTCTTGGCATCGGTCGCCAACGTGACACCCTTTTTGGATTGAGACAAGCGATACCCGAGGTAATGCTCATAGACCGTTCCGAGCACATCGGCGGGCATAACTTTGAAGTCATATTCATAGTAGCCCTTTTTGCCGTACAAAATATCAATCACTTTTTCGGTCTTGCCTGTCCATTCCTCCCATGTTTCAAACGGATGCTCCGAAAAAAGATTGGAGTTATAGACTTCATCCAGCTCACGAAACTTTTTGATCATTGACTGATAAATATGTTCGCCCGAGTCGCTTGCTTTTGCTTCGCGTATCAGAACTCTCAAGATATGGGGCTCAAGCCCGCGATCTTCGGCCACGCGAAGGAAAATTAGCCTATCGAGGAGTTTCTGCACGCCTTCTTGTTGCAAACTCGCAACGCAGTCGTCAGAATATCGCGGCATGTGTCCAAGTCTTTATAAAGAGACTCACTAACAGAAACCTTCTGCAGCTTTTTCCCGACACGTTCTGCTTCTTTATCAATAAGATCCGCCTCAAATGCTTCTCTGGATAACCAAAAGAGTTGGTCAAAACGTTCAAGATACTCCTTATAAGGAATTTCGAATAGTCTTTTATCGGCTAAATCCTTCCCGATATCTTGCGCATTAAATACGATAAGACTCTCAAAATCGGTTAAAACCGCCCAAGTGACGCCGCGGTTCCAAGAATAACGAATGGCCTGATGCGCGAACTCGGCGCGATGAATATCAACATCTAGTTTTTTAGCTTCAACGTAAAACTTCGCGCGGCCATTCAGATAAAAACCATAGTCTACCCTGCCCGACGATCGGATGTGCTCCTCGGCAGATACTTCTTTTTTGTCATAGATACTCCAGCCAAGCGCTTCAAAAAGAGGGAGGATAAAATCCTTCTTGGTTTCCTCTTCAGTATAAGAGCGAGTTTTTTCCGAACGCTGAACAGCTTCGTATTTCTCTACCAGCTTCACTATTTTTGCCTTAGCTTCTTCTTGCATTAAGTATCAAAAACTAACCCAAGAATAACTCCAACCGTGTCTCTTTTCAACCAAAAGCGCGAAGCGCTAACATAAGAAAGCCCTAAGCGAAGTGAGAAGTTTTTTCTGCATCGGGCTGGCGGTGGGAGCCATGGACGCTCTCCGTCAGGAGAGCATTTCAACATGGAGGCGTGCAGAAAAAACTTCTCACGAGCTACTCATATTCGCGCATGACCAGCTGCGCATCAACCTGCTTCAAAGTCTCCAAAATCACCGAGACAGCAATCAAGAGCGATGTTCCGCCGAGACTAAAAGAGCTGATGCCCGAAAGATTT
>JAGVWD010000065.1 GCA_018304445.1 Candidatus Iainarchaeum sp.
AATCTTCCTGAGGAATACATGGTCCTTATTATAAGGGACTACTTTCAATACAAAATTAAATCTATCCAATGACAGGCATAAGTCAAAATCCCTCTCCGGAGCCCAATCTATTGCAGGGTCAAAAAACTTGTGTGCGCTTCTATATCCCCGCAAGTGATTGACTATTTCTGAGAAATCATTTGCCTTGTTTTCAATGGCATTTTTAATATACTCTGCGCATAAGGCGTCTTCATCCGCAATGCTAACGTCGCCCATCGCAACTAAAGAGACTTCTTCTGGGTTTTGTTTTTTTATGTAGTTGATTATTGCTTCCGCATTAACAAAGCCGCCAGTAATAATCTCATCAGCATTAGTTGCATTTGCTATGCCCTGGGTCCCTGCAGATGTTGTTTGGATAATTGTTTTATCTGTGAAATCTACATTTTCAATTTGTGTAGGTGAATTTCCATAATCAAAACCCTTGGGTTTTTTGCCGCCTCTTTCGCCGATTAGCAAGTAGCCAGGATTTTCTTTTTTTAGTTTGTAAGCAAGATCAATATCCCCTACTGAAATGATTTTTCTGGCGCCATTGCCAAAGGCATAGCACGCAACTGAAAATGCCCTGAAAACATCAATAATTACTGTCAAACCTCTGGCCTGTTTTGCTCCATCAATTAAATGCAGGATTTTGACTTCCATCCATGAACCCCCTTATAAAGGTGAAGTGCGGTTTTTACCCAACCCTCGCAACCATTAATTTCCCTTCATATCCCCTGCTCCTTATTTCTGTCAGGATTGAGAGCATCTGCCAGTTTGTTTCAAGCTCTGATTTCAGCGCAATTGTTGTTGCGTTTTCCTCTGCATTGTGCTGAATCTCGATTATTTCATTTCCCAGGAATTCATTTTCCAAAAATTTGCTCGCGTCAGAATTTTCCAGCCCCCCGAGCCAGTGGATTCTGTATATGCTGATGCGCATCATTGGAAATACGTCCTCAACATACAGATAGCTTGAGGGCTTAAGGCTTTCAGCAAGCGCTTTTTCAATTGCCTTGGTTCTTGCCCCCGCATTCGCTTTAATTTCAGCATATGCCGCCCAATGGGTTCTGGAAAGCTGTTCTACTTCCCCGAATTGCGCGAGAATGCCCCGCAATTGCCCTTCATCTGCATCGGTTGGAAGGCCGTATATGAAAACCCTGCTTATGCCTTTCTCATCCGCCATCAGGGGGGAGCCGAAGCCGAGGTTTGCAATGTTCATTGCCGCAACACTTGCAGAAACCACAAGCACAATTGCGAGCGCTGAATTCCACAAATTCAGGGAAAGGGCATTTTCCCCGAGGGATTTGTAGAAGTAATATGCAATGCCAATAAGCAGCATCGTAGGCATGACAAAAATGTCCGACAGGCCCATAACAAGCGCTGAAACAATAAGAAAAACAAATGCGGTTGCAAACAGCGCAAGCAGGTGCATTGCCTGCTTTCCATGCCCCTCAAAATAATTGCGCAGGTAATAAAGGATAAAGAGAAAAATTGCAAATATCGCATAGCTTGAGGCTATCCCCCCATCAAGGATTGTTATTGTGGCGGAAATCACTGCAAGCTCAAAAACAGCAAAATCAAACAGGCATATTTTCTGCAATCTTGAGATAAGGTGCAGAATTCCAGAGGCTATTGCAACAATCAGGATCATTACAAATGCGAGCGCAAACGCCCCTGCCTGCGGGAAGACCTCAAACCACGGCCTTCCATCGTCAAACTTGTTGGAAAAATTAAGCCCAAGCGCTTTTTCCACCGCATAGAGCGTAAGCTTCGGGAAATGGTTGTGGCTTAATTTGCTTGCCTCCCAATTTATGTAATCCCCGGAGGAAATCATTGTTGCAAATGGCCCAAGGGCGTTGAACTGCGTTGCATAAAAGTTAAACTGCAGCAGCCCGAGGGCATAGCCGAGAACGCAGAAGACCGCAAACACTTTTAAAAACAACGGCCCGTGTTTTGCAATTTTGGAATGCATTCCCGCCCTGCGTGCGCCAATTGCGATTAATGGCACGGCAACAAGCCAGGAGAATATCAGGATCATTTTTCCCGGGGAATACCCTCCAAAAGCATTCTGGATTATTCCGTGCAGCAGATTCTGGAACGGCCCGATCAGCAAGCCCAGAATAAGCGCAATCAAGAACGCTGCACTCATCAGCAATAAATTCCTTTCAGTCTTATCCATCCAAAACAATACCAATTAAAGCAAATTTCTTTAAAATACAACCACTCAATTATATTGGCAGTGTATTGCTATGCAAATTGCTAATGAAATCAAGATTGTTGCGGCGCTTTTTGTGTTCCTGTTGCTAGCGATAATTGCAAGCAATTATTGGAATTCAATGCCCTTGCAGCCGAATGAGACAATTGCCGCCGCGCTGGTCTCCTACCCCTATGAGATTGCGGACAATGCGCAGGCGTGCTTTTCCCTGCTTCTGATGCCAAATAATTTGCCTGCCGAAAGGAATGTGGAAATCCTTGCCTACGCAAATGGGCAAGCTGTGGAAAATAAAAAAATTACAATTTTCAATAAGGATGCTGAAAGCCAAACTTGCTTTAATTCAGGCATTTTGCAGGAAGGGGAAAACAAAATAGAGATTTATGCGGGGGCTTCGCATCTTTTTTTCCATTTGCAGAAAGGCGCGGAAGAGAAGAGGGCCGAGTTGAGCGCACTGGAACAAAAGCCAGAAACTTCAGATTTCAATCCGCTTGGATTGTTCCTTATTGTGCTTTCCATTGCGGTTTTCGCACTTTTTGTGTTTTCTTCCAGGGGCTTGCTCGAGAAATCTGCGCTTTCACTTGCGTTCAGCACAATCCTTGCAATTGCTGTCGCATTTGCGCTCAGCATGTTTTCAGCATTCAATGAATTCAATTTTATTGCGCTTTTCCTGGTTTTAAATATTGCAATCGCAGTTGCATTTGCAAAAAACCTGAAATTAAATTACGGAAAACTCATAATTGCGGGCGCGCTCTTCTTCAATGTCTTTACGCAGAACCACTTGAGCTACTGGACATCATTTTATGAAAGGGAATCCGGATTGGTTGCATCGGCGCAGGGAATTCCCTTAACTGACCCATTGAGCTATCTTGGCGAAAAGCCCTTTGGATTCATGTCAGGATATTTTTTCATTAATTCAGGATTTTCATTCCTCACAGGATTGGAAGGCGCAGGAAATTTTGCGCTACTCTCAGCATTTGCAAAAGTATTTTTCCTGATTTCAGCACTTTTCTTTTTTTCAGCCTTGGGGCTCTCGCGCAACAAGCGCATTCTTGCCTTCATTCTCGCATGCTTCGCTGCCTTTATGCTGGCTGATTTGATGTTCAATGTCAGGCACGTTTTCGCCTATTCATTATTTTTGCTTGGAATTGGAATGCTTATTAAAAATAAGGGATTTGCGGCCCCTGGAATTTTGATTGGATTTGCTGCTTTTGTGCAAACTCCCCTGTTAATTATGTTCCCGCTTGCCTATTGGATGATATGCAATAAGCCGCGGATAAAAGCACTTGCAAAATCATTTGTCATTGCCTGCGCAATTGCCCTTGCATTATTCGCCCCTGTGCTGCTCAATGCCGGCCTTCCCTATCAAGCAAGGCCGGAAAAGTGGGGCTATCTTACGGGAATGCCGTTGTATGGAATTTTGGTTGATTTGCTTGCATTGATAATATTCTTCTTTATTTTCTTTGTGCCTGACATTGCAAAAAAACAACTTGCGCTTAACCCATATCCGAAAAAACTCGCAATAGCTGTTGTTCTCGGAATCCTTATAGAAATTTTCATAAGCTACCGCTTCAACATAATAACAACAATTTTATTTGCGGCATTCCTTGCAGAAATCTTCCCCGAGGACAAACTGAAGGAAATATTCACGCAGCGCGCCTTGTGCGCATTGTTTGCCCTGGGCCTTGCGGTAGCGCTTGTGGTTATTGCTGGCTTTTCAGCCCCTGTGCAGGCAACTGATGCGGCAAATTTCCTTGCGGAATTTACATCGCAGGATTCAAGCGTGCTTTCCGACCAGCAATTGGGGCACACAATAACATATTTCGGAAAGAGGAAAGTCCTTGCAGACCTTGCTGTTGAATATGCATCGCAGGAGAAGCTTGATGATGCGGCGCGCTTCCTGCGCACAAGGGATTATTCAATACTGGAGAAATATGGGATTGATTATGTTTTTGCGCCCGCGAAATGGCTCAATGAGAATGTTATTGAAACCCGCTATCTGCATGAGCCCCTCGAATTTGATGCGCTGGACAAAATTTATGCGAATGAGGAATTCTTCATACACAGGGCAAGGAAGGAATAAAAGGATTTGCAGTGCAGAATTGTATAGGTGTATTTATGCAAAATCCAGATGCTGAAGCAAAAATAAGAATCATTCCGATAAGAAATCCCAATACGAATGAAATAATAATAGGGCAGGGGAACTTCACAATAAAGACAATTGATGATTTCTATGATGTGCTTTTTGGGAGCGCGCAGGGAATCGAATTCGGAGTGGCAATGAATGAGGCAAAGCCGAGGCTTGTTCGCGCAACAGGGAACAATGAGGAACTGAAAAAGCTTGCTGCGGAAACCGCGCTTGCAATAGGCGCAGGGCATGTGTTTGTAATTTATTTGAAGAATGCATTTCCAATTCATGTGCTCAATGCAATAAAGCAGATGCCAACAGTTGCTTCTGTGCTTGTGGCAAGCAGCAATCCGCTTGAGGCGGTTGTTGCAGAAACTTCTCTCGGAAAGGCGCTTCTAGGGTTTGTTGATGGGAGCGCTGCGGAAAAAATTGAAAATGAAACTGAGAGGCAGGGGCGCAAAGAGCTGGTCAAAAAACTGGGATTTTTATGATTTCAGAAAAAGCGAAAAGCATAAAGCCGAGCGCCACTCTTGCGGTAAATGCAAAAGTGCAGGAGCTCAAGAAGCAGGGCATTGATGTAATTGCCTTTGGGATAGGGGAGCCTGATTTTGATACCCCCTCAAATATAAAAGAAGCGGCAAAGAAGGCAATTGATTCCGGATTCACGAAATACACCCCTGATGCGGGCATTCCCGAACTGAGGGAAGCGATATGCGCAAAATTCGCGCGCGATAATAATTTGCATTATGCAAAGGAGAATGTTGTTGCATGCAATGGCGCGAAGCAGGTTCTGTATAATTCAATGCTTGCATTGCTCAATGCGCATGATGAAATAATAATTGCAAGCCCGTATTGGCTTAGCTATCAGGAAATGGCAGGATTGTGCGGCGCAAATGCAAAAATTATTGCAACTGATGAAAAATTCAAATTGCGCGCTGATGCTGTTGAGGAAGCAATAACAAAGAGCACAAAGGCAATCATTCTCAATTCCCCCTGCAATCCCTCCGGCGCAATAATTGATGAAAGCGAGCTTAAAAAAATTGCTGATATTGCAGTAGAGCACAACTTATATGTAATTTCGGATGAGGTTTATGAGAAATTCATTTACGATGGGAAGGAGCACAAAAGCATCGCCTCGTTCAATGATGAAATCAGGAAAGTAACAATTACAATAAATGCGATTTCCAAAACCTATGCAATGACAGGCTGGAGAATTGGCTATTGCGCATGTGAAATTGAAATTGCAAAGGCGCTTGCAAACATACAGGGGCAAACTACTAGCGCGCCCAACAGCATTGCGCAGAAGGCCGCGGTTGCCGCACTTATAGAAAATCAGGATTCTGTTGCGCATATGGTTGATGAATTTGATAAAAGAAGGAAAACAATTGTGAAAATGCTGAATGAAATTCAGGGAATAAACTGCAACATGCCAGAGGGCGCATTCTATGCGTTCCCGGACGCAAGCGGAACATTCAATGAAAAAATAAGGAGCGCGAATGATTTTGCATTGTTTTTGTTAGAAAAAGCGAATGTTGCTGTTGTTCCAGGAGAGGCATTTGGCTCTGACAAGCACGTGCGCTTCTCCTATGCGAGCAGCATGCAGGATATTGAGAGGGGAATGGAGAGAGTTGCGCGCGCAGTAAAAGAATTAAAATAGTTCCACAATACAATTTCTATAGGAAAGCGTCCGTAGTCTAGCGGTCAGGATATGAGCTTCCCAAGCTTATGACCGGGGTTCGAATCCCCGCGGACGCATATCCCAATTGGTCTTTATCCTATAAAACCGAAAGATATTTAAATATATGAATATTCTAATATTATGTTATGAAAAAACTATATGAACTTCATGCAGAAGTGTGCAAGGTATTCTCAAATTCAACCAGATTGGAAATTTTGAATCTCTTAAGGGACAAGGAAATGTCGGTAACAGGGCTGATGAAAAAAACAAATCTGAGCCAAGCCAACATTTCCCAGCATCTGTCAATCATGAAAGCCAAGGGGATTGTCACATCAAACAGAAAAGGGAAAAATATCTGCTACAAACTTGAAAATCCGAGAATCCTTAAGGCGTTTGATATCATAAAAGAAGTATTATCTGAGAGATTAAAGAGAGATAGAAACATTGTCAAAAAATTGTGAGGGAATAAATGGCGAGAAGAATGCATGAAGGAGATATCGCGATGGTAATAATCGTAATCTTGCTAGCCGCATTGCTTTTATTCAGCTTTAGTTGGGGATTCGGCCATATGGGGGGAATGATGTTTTTCGGCCCTGTTTTTATGATACTCATATTAGTGCTAATAGTTTGGTTAATAATATCTCTGGCTCAAGGGGGGAGAAAATGAAAACTGAGGAATTCGCATACCTTGTTGAAACGGAAAGGAATTTTGATGATGCCGTTATTTCTGTAAGAAGGGCTGTGGAAAATAAAGGTTGGGCAATATTCCAAGTCTATGACT
>JAGVWD010000062.1:0-1283 GCA_018304445.1 Candidatus Iainarchaeum sp.
ATACAATCTCAATAGAGGAAGGAGTATCTTCTTCTTAACCTTATGATAATGAATATTCTGAAGCGAAAGCAGGGTCAGGTATGGATGGAAACACTTTTGTATACTGTTGTAGGTCTCGCAATTATGGGTACTGTTCTTTCATTTGCAATCCCAAAACTTGAGCAAAATAAAGAAAGAGCGATTATCGCGGAACAGATTTCAACTCTAAAGACACTTGATGCGCTTGTCTTAGACCTTGCGAATGCTCCTGCCGGAAATACCCGAGTATATTCTGTCTCTATTGATAAAGGGGCTCTGACAATTGACGGAAGCAAGGACACAATCTCTTTTTCAATCCCGGAGATTGGACTTAAATACTCTGAAGAAGGAGTGTCTGTTAAAGATGGTCGCGTTTCAGTCTTAACAAGTTCTGTGGGCAAAAAGAAATACAAGATTGACTTAAGCACGTCTTATGATGTTTCTGGCATAAACATTACTACAGACAGACAAGATAGAATTATGGAATTCACTCCTGCACCGACTCCTTACACACTTCAGATTGCAAGAGAGCAAAGCTTCCATGTGGACTCAACTACTGGAGAGAACGTTATCAAGTCATATATTACATTTGTGGAAAAGAAAAAGTGAAATTTATAGACTTATATCTTTGGTAACATTTAATCAAAAAATATTATTTTAGACCTACTTGTCTCTGATAACTTAAAGAGTATATTTAAGCTATTTAATATGAGTTTTAGCATTTTACCTTAATGCCTTTAGTTTACGCCTAGCTCACTTAATCCCAATGTTTAAATATCTCTTGAGTTTAAATATCATACGATGGTGATACAGATTATTACTACGCCAAGCATTCCAGCGTTGCCTAAAATTGAGGATAAAAAAAAGATAGATGTCCGTTATATGCTTACCCCTCCTTTTGCATCGGTGCATATTCATTGGGACAATACTATTCATGAATTAGTTTATGAGATAGAAGAACCTATAATAAATGAATATGAGATGGCAGTTCTTGCCAAGATAGAAGAAGCAATGTTGGAGCTCATTAATATTAATGTTGCTATAGAGAAGACCTTGGAAGCCACAACCACTTATTTAGATAAGACTACTCGTCTGCTTATTGACGAGTTAAATATCAAAATAACTCCTGACTCTTATAACAAACTATTCTATTATTTATATCGCGACTTCATAGGTATGAATGAAATTGACCCTTTGCTAAGAGACTATTTTATCGAGGATATTGAATGTAATGGTATAGACTCACCAATCTATGTTATTCACCG
>JAGVWD010000062.1:1324-5212 GCA_018304445.1 Candidatus Iainarchaeum sp.
GTAAATGCAAGTTATACAAAGGACGTAACCTCTAAGGGTCCGACATTTACCATCAGAAAGTTTACTAAAATACCTTGGACACCCATACAGATGATTTCTCTTAATGCAATCAGTCCCGAAATGCTTGCATATTTTTGGATTCTTTTAGAGCATAAATCTAACATATTGATTGCGGGAGGAACTGGTTCTGGAAAGACTACTTTGCTGAACGCACTAGCATTCTTCATCGCGCCTGAAGCAAGAGTGGTATCTATTGAGGACACGAGAGAAATCAACCTGCCCCGAGAAAACTGGCTGCCTGCAGTGGCACGCCCTTCAATCGGAATTGGCAAAGTAGGTGAGGTTGACCTCTTTGCCCTGCTAAGAAGTTCATTTAGACAGACCCCAGATTATCTTATTGTTGGAGAAGTCCGAGGCAAAGAAGCTTTTGTCTTATTTCAGGGAATGGCGTCTGGTCACGCTTCCCTAAGTACTATGCACGCAGATTCTGTCGACACTCTAATTCGCCGTCTACAAACTCCGCCAATCGAACTTTCACCTACTCTTGTGAACTCACTGGACTGTGTTGCGGTTGTCACTCATGCGGTTGTTGGACAAAGAGAAACAAGAAGGCTGCGTGAAGTTGTTGAGATTGTCAGTGTCAATAAAGATGGCACTGCATTAGTCAATACGCCTTTGATATGGGATCCACAAAAAGATGTATTTTATTTTAAGAAACAAAGCAAGGTATTTGAGAAAATATCTTCTAGGAGTGGCATCCCTCTTGAAAAATTACAAAAAGAATTTAATGTGCGTGCCAAACTGCTTTATGAACTATATAAAAGAAAAATCTTCGAATTCGATGAAGTTGGTAGAATTATCAATGAATACTATAAAAGCCCGGTTGAGATTCTGATGAAATACGGCATCAAAGAATAGTGTAGAATGTCCTTAAAGACGATACGTGAAAGGTATTTAAAGATGGTCGCATTTTTAGAGAGATGGAAAAAGAGAGAATTCTTCTTCTCGCACAACTGCTAGCGAGTATGAAAGAAGCAGTCATCAGACTCCAGACTGCAGTGAAGAATCAAGATCCTGAACATGTTGCAGACGTCAAAAAGGAGATTCTCTCGCTGCAAGAGAAAGTCGACCAAATACTATGATTGATGAACTCCTTAAAAACGTTGAAACTGAAGTAGACATGCTTAAAGAAATTGCACATTATAGCGGGTTACTTGAGAGAGCTTCCCCTACTGAATCTAAGATTGTTGAGGCTTCTTTGAGCTCGTTGCAGGCTAGTATGAAACTTATTAACCATTCTATTCCAGAAATTCTTTCCAACATATCGGTTGCACAAAAATTGCCTGGAAAACAGAGTCTGACTGCACTTGAAAAGATAAAATTTCAAGGCACGGGGAGCGAAGTTATAGTAGTATTAAGAAAAGAAGATAAAGAAAAATTCATACGAGAGCTGAGTATAAATGAGGACAGACTTAAAAAACTAAAGAATCGGGGACATGCACAAACTGACCAGATTATTGAATTGCAAAAGACTAGAGGATACCTCAAAATTTCAAATATGTTTTTCCGCCCTATTTCCGTTAAGTTAATTAAAAGATATGGCTTTAGATCTCTGGCATTAAATATTAAAAGAGCAAATTTTGATATCCTGCTCGAAAGTTATATCTCTATGATGCTTATGACTTCCTTTCTTTCTATATTTGCAGGACTAATGATAACTCTTCTTATTACCCTGGTTGATTTCTCCTTGGAAGCAACCCCTCTCCCTTTTGTTTTGGCAACAGAGAATTACCTAATAACATTCTTCAAGTTCATATGGATACCTCTTATTTTACCAATCCTTACATTCTGGTTTCTTAATACCTATCCTGCAACTGAGCGCAGCAGTATTGAGAAACGCATCGATCAAGAGCTGCCTTTTGCAGTCATCCATATGAGTGCGATTTCAGGTGCAGGTATTGAACCCACGAATATCTTTAAAATAATTGCACTGAGCAGAGAATATCCTGCACTGAGAAAAGAAATCAGAAAAGTTTTGAACCAAATTAATTTATATGGGTATGACCTTGTAACTGCATTGAATAATGTTGCACGTGCCACTCCTAGCACGAAGCTTTCTGAACTTTTCACAGGCATATCCACAACAATTCATTCTGGAGGTCAGCTCTCCGATTTCTTTGAAAAACGTGCTGAGACACTGCTCACGAGTTATCGATTAGAAAGAGAGAAATTTACTAAAGTTGCTGAAACATTCATGGATATCTACATTACCATAGCTATTGCTGCGCCAATGATTCTTCTCTTGGTCTTAATGATGCTTTCTCTAAGTCAGTTTGAAGTGGGGCTTAGCCCTCTCCAGATGACTCTCGTCGTCATAAGTGCCATAGGTCTCGTGAATGTCTTCTTCCTGACAATGTTACACCTAAAACAACCTAAATATTAAAATGAAATTAGAAAAAATGCACTGGCTCGGTATCGCCGCAGGATTTGTAATCATAGTCACAAGTGTCATACTCTTTTGGAATAAGAGATCGAGTGATTTCTTTCCATTCCTTATAGGTCTAGGTCTTGCAGTGAGCATGTTCCCATTTATTTTTGCCCTTGTTATTGAAAACAAACGCCAGCAAGAAATTAGCGAAAGATTTTTAGAATTCTCGCGCAATCTTGCCGAAAGCGTTACAACAGGAACTCCGATTAGTAAAAGTATAGTTAACATGAGCCGCAAGAATTATGGAGCTCTTAGTCCTCACATTGTCAAACTAGGCAACCAAATATCATTAGGAATACCTGTCAATCAAGCATTTCAGAACTTTGCTCATGATGTAGAGAATCCAGTCATTAGTAGGGCAGTTTCCCTTATGAGCGAAGCAGAAAGAGCGGGCGGAGAGATAGACTACATTCTAGAATCAGTATCGAATTCTATTGCGGAGGTTGAGAAATTAAGGCAGGAACGTAGGGCTGCAATATCCGGACTTGTCGTGCAGGGATATATCATCTTCTTCATCTTTATTGCTATTATGCTCATAATGGAGTTCAAGATTCTTCCTGTTGCCACTCAAATCAGTTCTATTGGCTCAATCCAGGGAGATAATCCTTTGGGAGCCCCCGGCAATAGTGAAAACTTAGACTCTACACAACTTGCGCGCCTTTTCCTCTATTTGCTCCTGACGCAAGGATTCTTCACCGGACTTGTCATTGGTAAACTTGCGGAAGGAAGCATTAAAGCAGGAATTAAGCATTCATTTATCATGATGATATCTGCTTTTCTCATTACTACGGGCATAAAACTTCTTTTTGGCGGGACCAAGGCGGCGGCAGGCGCTTGAGCGATGTCAAGAACCCGCGAACTGAAATCGGGGTGTGTTCGGGTTCTTGAGCACTTCGCGAATTCACTTTCTTCATAATTCGCAATATAAAGAATCTCAGTACTAAGAGAGACTCGCTCCCAGAGAAAACCTCTGCGCGTTAGGAGCCTTTCAATCCACCCCCGTTGTGGATGGCGCATGGGTCTTTTTGAGAGAGTTTTTGTGGAAAATGTTATGAAAAAGTACCTTGCATTGACTCCTGTAATAATCTCCTCGGCGCGCTTGTGTCCCCTCGTTTCCAGAACATCTAAAACGTTCATGAGAAGGCAGGCATCTACAGGTGGAACAGAAGGGAGATTTTTTCTAATGTCACATATAATCCCTTTTCCTGTAATTCCTTCTTGATGAAAGAAGGCTGCAAGTAGTGCCTGCTCATCTTCGCGAATATCGACTGCATAATACTTCATCCCAGACTCTGCCAAAGCAATAGGATTTAAGCCGCATCCAAGATCAAGTATTGATTTCACATTTCTTTTTTTAAGTTCGTTTCTTAGCAGGACATAATCTGTTATCCTAACTGCTG
>JAGVWD010000023.1 GCA_018304445.1 Candidatus Iainarchaeum sp.
GCGAACCTTTAAATTCCTTTCTATTATAAATTAGTATAGTTCAATTGACTTAGCTAGCTATGTATGGCGATTTCTAAATCAGGGTGTGCATTTTGATAAAAAATTCCTCAGCATAGATAAACTTAAGCGCTAAACATAGCAACAGCTTTGAATTTCCCCGGAGTTGTGTATTTGATGCCTGTTGAAAAAGTTTCAATGCACTATCTTGTCCCGAAGCACGAGATTGTGCCAAGCGAGAAGGTGGACGAGTTCCTTAGGAAATTCGGCGTTGAGAGAGAGGCAATGCCGAAAATTCTCGAGAAAGACCCTGCAGCCGCGGAAATCGGCGCAAAAAAAGGGGATATAATAAAAATAACCCGCGCTTCCCACACTGCGGGAGAATCAGTCTATTTCAGGGCGGTGATTTAATGAAAGGCGAAGCGCAGAACGATTACTGGCCGCTGATTGACGCTTATTTCAGGAACAGGAATCTTGCGGAGCAGGAAATCGCGAGCTTCAACCAGTTCATTGAGAAGAAGCTCCACGAGATTGTTGAGGAAAACAGGATAATCTCCCCGAAGATTGAGGAAGTGCGCATTGAGCTTGGAAAGATTGAGGTGCTTAAGCCGAGGATTGTTGAAGCTGATGGCAGCCCGAGAATACCGTTCCTTCCTGCGGAATCAAGGCTTAGGAACAGGACTTATGCGGGGCCGATAAACCTGGAAATGAAACTTTTAAGGAGGGACGTGGAGCAGGATGCGAAAAAAACAAACATAGGGGAAATGCCGATAATGGTAAAATCAAACCTCTGCTGGCTCAATGGGAAAAATCCGGAAGAATTGGTTGCAAGCGGCGAGGACCCATTGGATTTCGGGGGCTATTTCATAATAAACGGCTCTGAGAAAGTGCTCATGACTCAGGAAGTATTGGCAAGCGACAGGGTGATGATTTCGGAATCCCTGGACAAGGTAACGGCCGAGGTAATTTCAACTAAAGGCGCTTTCAAGGGAAGGGTAAGGATAACCCGCAACAATGATGGAATCTTATATGTAACTTTCCCCGCATCCCCGAGAAAACTGAGGCTGTTTGTATTGATGCGCGCGCTCGGATTGAAGAGCAGCTCGGACATAATGAATGCGTTCCCGGAGGAAATTGAAATCCACAATGATGTTCTTCTCAACCTTGAAAACACGCCAATAAAGAATGTTGAGGAAGCGCTTGACAGGATTGGAAAATATGTTGCGCCGGGGCAGGTAATTGATTACAGACTGAGAAGGGCGCAGGAAGTAATTGACGCCTTCTTATTGCCGCATATCGGCCAGAACCCGGAGAACAGGATTGCAAAGGCATACTACCTTGCAACAATGGCAACAAAGGCCGTTGAGCGCCATTACAAATTGAGGCCAGAGGATGATCGCGACCATTACGCAAACAAGCGCCTGGAGCTTTCTGGAAAATTGATGGAGCATTTGTTCAGGTACTCATTCAAATATTTCATAAAGGACCTTAAATTCCAGATTGACAGGACTGTAACGAGAAGGCGCAAGCTGAACATTTCAACAATCGTAAGGCCCGGGGCAGTTTCCGAAAGGATAGGGTTTGCAATGTCAACAGGAAACTGGATTGGAAGGTCAACAGGGGTAAGCAAGTTCATGGATCGCGTTAATTACCTTTCCCCATTGACTGATTTGAGAAAAGTAAAAAGCCCGTTGGACAAGAACCGCGAGCTTTATGAGGCGAGGGATGTCCATGGAACGCACTGGGGAAGGCTTGACCCGATAGAAACTCCTGATGGGCCACAATGCGGACTGGTAAAAAATTTGTGCTTGCTTGCAGAGGTAACAACGGAATCCGATGAAAAGGAAGTTGAGTCATTGCTTAGGAAAATGGATGTTAAATTCAAGTGATTAAAAATGGCGATTAAAACCAAGGTTTATATCAACGGAAGGCTCGTGGGATTCCACGCAAGCGGGGAGAAGCTTGCGAAGGAGCTCATACAGAAGAGAAGGGCCGGAAAGCTTGAGAGGCTTATAAACATCGCATGGCATGAGGATACCAATGAAGTGTACATAAACACGGATTCAGGGAGGGTTCAAAGGCCGCTGCTTGTTGTTGAGGATGGGAAAATAAAACTGACCGAGGAGCATTTGAAGCTTGTGAAGGAAGGGAAGCTCTCCTGGAAGGAGCTTGTTGAGAAGGGCATAATAGAATACCTTGATGCCGAAGAAGAGGAAAATACGCTTATTGCGCTGGATGAGGGCAGGCTTACAAAAGAGCACACGCACATGGAAATAAACCCGATTTCAATTCTGGGAATAATGTGCGGAATGATTCCCTATCTTGAGCACAATCTTGCAGGAAAGGTCCTGCACGGCGCGAAAATGTTCAAGCAAGCGCTGGGAATAGGCACAATAAACCATTTCCTGCGCACTGATACTGAAAGCTATCTGCTTTATTACCCGCAAAAATGCCTTGTGAAGACAAGGGTCATGGACCTTGCAAAAATGAATGAGAGGCCGCACATACAGAACCTTGTTGTAGCCCTAATGCCATACAGGGGATTCAACATACTTGATGCTGTTGTAATAAACAGGGGCGCTGTGGACCGCGCTTTGGGAAGGGCTTCATATTTCAGGACCTATGAGGCGTATGAGAACCATTATCCTGGAGGGCAAATTGACAAGTTTGAGATTCCTGCAGCGGAAACTGTGGGCTATTTGGGGGAGGAGTTCTACAAGAAGCTGGGAGAGGACGGCCTTGCTGAAATTGAATCGCCCATAAAAAGCGGGGAAGTGATTGCAGGAAGGACAAGCCCGCCAAGATTCCTGGAGGAGATTTCAGAATTCGGTGTAATAAAGGAAAAAAGGAAGGAAAGCTCATTGAGCATAAGAAAGGGAAAAGAAGGGATTGTTGACACTGTGATGATTACTGAGGGCGATGGAAGGAACAGGCTTGCGAAAATAAGGATAAGGAGCGAGATGATTCCGGAATTGGGAGATAAATTCTCAAGCAAGCACGGGCAGAAGGGCGTTGTGGGAATGATAATTCCGGAAGAGGACATGCCATTCACTGCAGAAGGAGTAAAGCCGGATTTGATTCTGAATCCCCATGCAATCCCGACAAGAATGACAATCGGGCATTTAATTGAAATGCTTGCTGGAAAGGCCGCGAGCCTTAAGGCTGAGGAAATTGATGGAACACCATTCAATGAGGTGAGCGAGGAGGAACTCAAAAAAATGCTCTTAGAGTCCGGCTTCAGGAATGATGGGAAAGAGGCATTGTATGATGGCGTAACTGGAGAGAGGATTGAGGGGGAAGTGTTTGTGGGAATTGTTTCATATAAGAGATTGTTCCACATGGTTGCGCACAAGATGCAGGCAAGGTCTCGCGGGCCGGTGCAGATGCTCACAAGGCAGCCTACCGAGGGAAAGGAAAGGGAAGGCGGCCTGCGCTTTGGTGAGATGGAAGGCGAAACCCTTGTAGGGCATGGGGCTGCGATGCTGCTGCAGGAAAAGTTGGTGGAAGACTCGGACAAGGTAGTGGAGCTTGTGTGCGAGAAATGCGGGACTGTTGCAATTAACGACCAAATAAGGAACAGGAAATACTGCTCATTGTGCAAGGGGAGCAGGGTATATCCGGTTGAAATGACCTATGGGTTCAAACTGCTCTTGGAAGAGCTTAAGGCGCTTGGAATAATGCCAAAACTGGTAATTGAGGATAAGGTGTAAAAATGCTTCTGAAAAGGATTGCAGCAGTGGATTTTTCAGTCCTTAACCCTGATATGATAAGGAAGATGTCCGCGCTTGAGGTGAAGAGCGCAGACACATATGATAAGGACGGCTATCCTATGGAAGCGGGATTGATGGACCCGCATTTGGGAGTCATTAACCCCGGATTGAGATGCAAAACATGCGGGCAGAAAATGAAAACATGCCCCGGGCATTTTGGAGTAATAGAGCTTGTAAGGCCTGTCCTGCATTCACAGTTCAGCAAAAAAGTAGAGGAGCTGCTCCAAGCGACATGCAAGGAATGCGGAAGGGTCATGCTTCCCGATGAGAAAATAAAGGAGCTGCAGGAGCACGTGAAGAAAACCGGCGCAGATTTGACAAAATATGTGATTTCAAAAACACGAGCGGCAAAAAAATGCCAGCACTGCAATGCGCAGAAGCTGCAGATGCTCTGGGACAGCCCGACCAATTTCTTTTACAACAAGCTGCGCATTTACCCCACGCAAATAAGGGAATGGATTGAAAAGATTCCTGAGGAGGAGCTTACCCTTTTCGGATACAGCCTTGAAAGGATAAGGCCTGAGTGGTTTGTGCTTACTGTCCTGCCAGTTCCGCCAATAACAATAAGGCCTAGCATAACACTTGAAACAGGAATAAAATCAGAGGATGATTTGACGCACAAGCTTGTTGACATAATAAGGATAAACCAGAGGCTTAAGGACAATATTGATGCGGGAGCGCCGCAGCTGATAATTGAAGACTTGTGGGATTTATTGCAGTACCATGTGACAACATACTTTGACAACAATACTGCGGGAGTGCCCCCTGCAAAACACAGGAGCGGGAGAGCGCTTCGCACTTTGGTGCAAAGACTTAAAGGAAAGAGGGGGAGGTTCAGATACAATCTGACAGGAAAGCGTGTGAATTTCGCAGCGCGCTCAATCATTACCCCTGACCCCTATATTTCAATAAACGAGCTGGGGGTTCCTGAAAGCATTGCCCAGGAACTTACAGTTCCGGAGTTTGTTACAAAGTGGAACATTGAGGAAATAAAGAAGCTTGTGAAGGAAACGGACAAGGCAGCATATCTTGTAAGGCCGAATGAAAGCAGGAAGCGCATTACCCCCGAGAACAGGGCGGAGGTTGTAAAGGAAATTGAGCAGGGATTCAGGATTGAAAGGCAGGTAATGGACGGGGATATTGTGCTTTTCAACAGGCAGCCAAGCCTGCACAGGCTTTCAATGCTTGCGCACAAGGCAAAAATAGTTCCCTACAGGACCTTCAGGATAAATCCAATCGTATGCAAGCCCTACAATGCTGATTTCGACGGGGATGAAATGAACATGCATGTGCCGCAGACAGAAGAGGGGAAAACAGAGGCAAAGCAATTGATGTATGTGCAGAACCAGATAATTTCCCCAAGATATGGGGCGCCAGTAATAATACTTGATGAGGACGGCGTTTCAGGAACGTTTGTATTGACGCTCAAATCAACAAAATTCCCGCGCGAGGAGGCAATGCGCATTCTTTATGATGCAGGAATTGATGAAATCCCTTCCCCCGATTTGGGAAAGGAATATTCCGGAAAGCTGATATTCAGCACGCTGCTGCCGAAAAACCTCAACATTGAGTTCAGGACAAAAACCTGCAAGGCGCTTCAGGCGACAAAGAAATGCGAGAAATGCGTAAAGGACAGGTGCGAATACGATTCTTATCTTAAAATAAAGAACGGAAAGCTTGTGTGCGGCGTTGTTGATGCCGCTGCGCTCGGGGAAGGAAAGGGAAAGCTTGTTGATGCGCTTGCAAGGGAATATCCGAGCGATGTGATTGCGGAATTCTACAAGAAATTGCTGAGGATTGCGGTAACATTGATTACCATGAAGGGAATGACTGTTGGAATTGACGAGTATGAAACCTCTGAGGCAACTGTAAAGGTGAAGGAAGATTCCATAAAGAAGGAGATGGAAGAGGCAGAAGCCCTTGTTGAGAAATTCAGGGACAAGACGCTTGAGCACATTCCCGGCAGAACATTGGAGGAGAGCTTTGAGATAAACATGCTGCGCTTAGGGGCAAGGACAAAGGACGCGGTTGAAAAGCACATAATGAAGGAGAGGATTGAAAACATACTCAGCGAGAAGCCGAAGCTCAATACGATTGTAATGGTTGTAAGCGGAGCAAGGGGATCTGCAACAAACCTGACAAATGTCTCGGGATTCTGGGGCCAGGCAAATGTAAGGGAGGGAAGGCCGCGCAGGGGCTTCAAGGGAAGACTGATAGCGCTTAATGAGAAGAACGATGTGGGCGCGCTTGCCGGGGGCTTCATCTCAAGGAACTTTGTTGAGGGCATGGATGCGAAGCAGTACTTCTACCACTCAATGGGCGGAAGGCAGGGGGAAGTTGACACAGGGGTAAGCACAAAGGTTTCAGGATACTTGTACAGAAGGCTTGCAAATGCGCTGAAGGATTTGGTTGTTAACAATGATTTGACTGTGAGAACAGCAAACAAAAACATAATACAGTATTCATATGGTGAGGACGGGGTATTCCCGATGCACACAATAAAGGGCATGCCAATAAGCATAAAGAGGGCGCACGAGCTCGGGAAGAAGGAATGATTATGCAGAAAAAGGAAAAGAAAATTCCGAAGGTCCAGGAAAAGGGCCCTGAAAGGGTTTATGCTTCCGGGGAATTATTCAAAGAGCAGGCGCTCCCCCCATCAATATCCGCAAAAATAGGCAGATATGCGGAAAAGGAAAAATTAAGCAAAAAGGAGATTGAGGAGCTTACAGCAAAGATTTAGAAAATATATTCGGGAATTATTGCTGAGCCCGGGGAAGCGGTTGGAATTGTTGCGGCGCAGTCTTTGGGGGAGCCGGGAACGCAATTGACATTGAGGACAAAGCACTATGCGGGTGCTGCGGAAGTTTCCGTTGGTTCGGGAATACAGCGCATGGAGGAGATTGTTGACGGAAGGAGCAGCTCAAAATATCCGACAATGACAATCCATCTGATTGATTCGCTCAAGCACGACCTTTCCAAGACCGACTTGTTTGCGAAATCGCTGATTGATGTCAAGCTTACGGATGTTGCAAAAATAACCGAGAACTTTGAGAGGAAGAGGATAATCATAACGCTTGACAAGGAAGCGCTTGATGAGAGGGACATAAGGGCGGATTCGGTGCACAAGAAAATCGAGAAGCTGCTTAAAGTGGATGGAAGGCGCGATGGCATGGAGATAGAATTCTCATTCCCTAAGCTTTCGCTGATGGAAATAAGGGGGAATGTGCTGAAACTCCTTGAATCAAGGCTGCAGGGAATAAGGGGAATAGGCAAAACAATTGTTGTGAAGAGGCAGGGCGCCTCAGGCAAGGAGAGGGAGGAGTATCTAATAAGGACATCTGGAACTAACCTCAGCGCAATCCTGAAGATGCCCGAAGTTGATGCAATAAAAACAACTACAAATGACATTGTTGAAATAAGCCAGGTTCTTGGGATAGAGGCGGGAAGGCGCGCGGTTATTGATGAATTGAAAAAAACCCTTGATGACAATGGCATACTTATTGATGTGAGGCACATAATTCTTTTGGCAGACCTGATGTCATATGACGGAGCAATACGCGGGATTGTAAGGACAGGGATTACAAGGGAAAAATCAAGCCCGTTCGCGCGCGCCGCATTTGAGGAGACTACCAAACACCTCCTTGATGCCGCATTCCACGGGGAGAAGGAAATGCTGCAGGGAGTTGTTGAGAACATAATTGTCGGACAGCCGATAAAGGTCGGAACCGGCCTTGTTGATCTTGTAATGCACCAGGCAAATAAAAAGGAGAAATGAGAATGGCAGAAGAAATTGACGCAAACAGGGAAATCCGCAAGGCTGTTGATACCGGAAGCGTGAGCTTCGGGGAAAAGCAGGCGGAAAAAAACATTTTAAAAGGAGATGCACAGCTGGTTATTATAAGCAATAACCTAAGCAAATTGCTCAGGGAGAAAATTTCGCATTTGGCGAACGTATCTCAAATTCCTCTTTATGAATTTTCCGGAAGCGGAATGGAGCTTGGCGCAGTTTGCGGGAAGCCTTTTGTAATAAGCACAATGGCAATACAGAACATAGGGAAGAGCAAGATTCTCAGCTACATCCATAAGAAAAAGTGAATTTCATGAAGTTAGGCAATGCGGAAATCCTGTACATCAATGCTCTTTCAAATGTCTGCGGCACGAACGCGAAATCGTGCATGATTGAGGGGGATTCGATAATCTTCCTTGTGAAGGAAGATGAGATAGGAAAAACAATAGGAAAGCACGGGTGCAATATCTCCGCATTAAGCAGGAAACTGGGGAAAAAAATTGAGGTCTTTGCGTTTGCTGAAAATGCAGGCGCCTTTGTAAGGAAGGCGTTTCCGAAAATTTCCTTCCAGGGGTTTGAGGAAGCAGATTCTGAAAGCGGGAAGAAAATCCTGCTTGCGATGCTTGATTCCGAGAACAAGCGCGCCCTGCTCGGGGAAGGCAGGAAACTAAAGAGAATAAAAGATGTTGCAAGAAGCAATTATAATATTGATGATATAATAATAAAGCAAGTGATATGAAATGGGAAAAGGGGAATTTGCGGCAGAAAAGCTGGTAAATGACTGGCACAAATGGCGCCTGAAGAAGAGAAGGGTAAAGCGCAGGCTGCTGGATGTCGGGGACAAATACGATTTGCTTGAGGGGGCGCCGCAGGCGCGCGGAATTGTCATTGAGAAGAGGGGAGTAGAGGCAAAGCAGCCGAATTCCGGAATAAGGAAATGCGTGCGCATACAGCTTACAAAGAACGGAAGGCAGCTGACGGCGCTTGCGCCGCGCGATGGCGCAATAAAATACATTGATGAGCATGATGAGGTAATTGTGGAAGGGATTGGCGGCAGCAAATCAGGCCCGAAGGGGGACCTTTGGGGAGTGAAGTACAAGGTAATAAAAGTGAACGGCCAGTCCTTGGAAATGCTTAGGACAGGCAAGAAGGAAAAGGTCAAGAGGTAAAGAGCATGGCATTATTGTTCGGAAGATGGGACATCAGCAATGTGAAAATATCGGATGCAGGGCTGGGCGCATATCTCAACCTTGATTCGAGGATAGTGCCTGCCACTTTTGGAAAGGTAAGCAGGAAGGCGCTGAAGAAGGCAAATGTGAGCATTGTGGAAAGGCTTGCAAACAAGATAATGCGCTCCGGGCAGGGGAAAAGGAAATTGTCCGGGAAATACATAAGGGGAAGGGGCTCGTGCGGAAAAAAACTGCAGGCTCTTGAGATTGTTGAGAAGGCGCTGATGATTGTTGAGAGGGAAACAAAGGAAAATCCGGTGCAGGCATTGGTAAGGGCTGTTGAGAATTCCGCCCCGAGGGAAGACACGACAAGGATTGAAAGGGGCGGCATAACATACACGCAGGCTGTTGACATTTCCCCTATGCGCAGGGCTGATGAGGCGCTGAAGAACATTGCGCTTGCGGGATTTGCCGCGAGCTTCAACAACAGGACCCCTGCGGAAGCTGCGCTTGCAAAGGAAATTATAGCTGCTTCAAAAGAGGAATCCTCAAGCTATGCGGTGAGAAGGCGCGATGAGATAGAGAGAATTGCAAAGGGAAGTAGATAACTGATTTTTATGGCGCGAAAGGAAGATGTTGCGCAGATTGCGCAGAAGATGATGTACCAGCAGAATAACATACGCAATATTGGGACTGTCGCACACATCGACCACGGAAAATGCGTGGCGCCTGAAACGAGAATGCAGCTTGCAGATGGAAGTACAATTGAAGCGGAGATAGTGTATGATAAGGCTTCCTTGCTGGGAAAAAAAGCACTGGAAGACGGGGAAAAAATCGTTTATGCAATGGAAAACGGATTTGATATTTTTTCATTGAACAAAAATACTGGCAAAGTTGAAATTAAAAAAATCTCGCACGCATGGAAGCTAAAAGGCGGAAGGCTGTTGAAAATAAGACTTAGAAACAAGTTTGAGATTGCAACAACCCCTGAGCATAAGTATCTGCTGTTTGACGGGGTTGATTTTATTGAAAAAACTGCCTCTGAACTGCATGTAGGGGAAAGGATAGTTGCAGGGAGAAAAGTGGAACCTATCCCGGCCTACAACTTAAAGGAAAAGATTCTTAGGCTGCTCGCAAGCGAGCCATTTTATGCAATCCTGGAGAGAAACATTGCAGAAAATCTGAAAAAAGAAATACTAAAAAAAGGCATTGAAAAAGTATCATCAATTGTTGCACCAGAAATAAAAGCAAAATCATTTTATCATGGATGTTATCGAAATAGATATAAGCTTGGCCACCTGGTAAGGCTTATTGAACTCCTGGATATCAGCCCAGAGAAGATATATGATTCCATTGAGCGCATATGCTACAGAACTTGCAAAAATTCCAGTTCAGTAAAACTCCCGCAGACTTTTGAAGACTTATATTACCTCGCTGGCTTGTTTGTAGGCGATGGCAGCCACAATAGATTTGTAGTTGGGAAAAAAGAGCTTGAAAATAGGTTTATTTCCATATGCGGTACATTGGGAATAAAACCAATACACAGAGAATATGCAGGCAAAACAAAGGAGCTTGCTGTAACTAAATCGCTTATGCTCTTGCTCCACTGTCTCTTTGATTATCCGTTAAAGAAAAAGAGCCACAATGTGAGAATATCTGAATTCCTGGCTTCCTCGCCAAGCAATTTAGTAAGTAGGTTTATTAGTGGATATTTTGACTGCGATGGCACAGTAGAAAAAAGCAGAAAGGCGGTATCATTGAGCTCTGCAAGCTGGCAAATGCTCAAGGATTTGCAACTGCTTCTGATGCGCTTTGGCTGCACCAGCATACTCAACAGCAAAAAGATGGCAATTTACATTACGGGCGAATCAATCAGGAATTTTAATGAGAATATTGGCTTTTCCCTGGTGGAAAAACAACAGAGAGCAATGAGTATAGGCAAGAACATTGATGGAAGCACAGTATGCGATTGCGTTCCCTGCGACGGAATCAGGAAGCTGAGGGAAAGCATGCACCTCTCAAAAGCCGCTGTTTCGCATCATTATTATAAATATGAGAATGCGGTTTATGCCCCTGTAAGAGGCACTTATAAAAATTTGATGAAAATGATTTTGAAAGAATCCCGAATTGCAACAAAATCAATTGATGAATTGGCATTTATTGAGATTGAGAATATTGAAGAAATAGAAAGAGAAACTGTTTATGATTTTACAGTTCCAGAAAACCACAACTTTCTGGCTGAAGGAATTTTCATACACAACACAACGCTTTCTGACAATTTGGTTGCCGCCGCAGGATTGATAAGCAAGGAGCTTGCCGGGAAGCAGCAGTTCATGGATTACTATGAGTTGGAGCAGGAGCGCGGAATTACAATAAATGCGGCAAATGTTTCAATGGTCCATAATGTGAATGGCGAGGATTATCTGATTAATCTGATTGATACCCCGGGGCATGTTGATTTCGGCGGGGAAGTAATAAGGGCAATGCGCGCAGTTGACGGCGTAATTTTGGTAGTGGATTCCGTTGAGGGGGTAATGCCGCAGACGGAAACAGTAATAAGGCAGGCATTGCGCGAGAAGGTAAAGCCAGTGCTTTTCATAAACAAGGTTGACAGGCTTGTGAACGAACTGCAGCTTACAGAGCAGCAGATGCAGGAGCGCTTCATAAAAACAATAACGCAGGTAAATGCACTGATAAAGAGGAGCGCCGCGGATGAGTTCAAGGAAAAGTGGCAGGTTCGCGTCCAGGATGGGAGCGTAACATTCGGCTCAGCTTACAATAATTGGGCATTGAATTCTGACACGATTGCGGAAAACAAGATGGGCTTCAAGGAAGTTTATGAGTACTGCAAAAACGGGAAACAGAAGGAGCTTGCGCAGAAAACCAAGCTGCATTCCGCGGTTCTGGGAATGGTTGTAAAGCATTTGCCTTCCCCCTTGGTATCGCAGAAATACCGCATTCCCACAATATGGACCGGAGACCTGCAAAGCGAAGAAGGCAAGGCAATGATGAACTGTGATCCTAAAGGGCCTATTGCTATGATGGTAAATGACGTTGCAGTTGACCCGCACGCAGGGGATGTTGCAACAGGCAGGATTTATTCCGGAACCATAAGGCGCGGAACGCTTGTAAAGCTAATAGGGATGCAGAAGGACGTGAGCGTGCAGCAGGTCTGCCTGTACATGGGCCCTGAAAGGATTACTGTTGATGAGATTCCCGCGGGGAATATTGCGGCCATTGTGGGGATAAGGGAAGTTTATGCAGGGGAAACAATCTCAACATCAAAAATAAAGGAATTTGAGAGTTTCATGACTACTGTTGAACCTGTAATGACTGTCAGCGTAGAGCCAAAATCAACAAAGGACCTGCCGAAATTGATTGAAGTAATAAGGCAGATTACAAAGGAAGACCCCAACGTAAAGGCAGCCCTCAATCAGGAAACCGGGGAGCATCTGCTTTCAGGGATGGGGGAACTGCACTTGGAGATTACGCAGTACAGGATAGAGACGGATCATAAAGTGCCAATTCAAGTAAGCACGCCAATTGTAGTTTACAAGGAGACAATTGCAAAGAGCTCTGCAACCCTTGAGGGAAAATCCCCGAACAAGCACAACAAGTTCAAGCTGCGTGTTGAGCCCATGGAAGAGGAAATTAGGATTAAGCTTATTGAGGCGAGGCTGCAGGGGAAAGTCAGGGAAAAAGACAAGGAAATTGTCCCGAAATTAATGGATATAGGATTTTCAAGGGATGAAGCAAAGAGCGCATGGGCAATTCATAACAACAACATACTTATTGATGAAAGCAGGGGAGTCCAGAATTTGAACGAGGTTAAGGAGCTTGTAGTCCAAGGATTCATGGATGCGATGAACGAAGGGCCGCTGGCAAAGGAGCGCTGCATAGGGATAAAGGTTTACATTGATGATGCTAATTTGCACGAGGATGCGATTCATCGCGGACCGGCACAGGTGCTTCCTGCGGTTACGCGCACAATATATGCGTGCATGCTTTCCGCGGATGCATTGCTGCTTGAGCCGAAGCAGCTTCTTACAATAAATGTGCCGCAGGATTATATGGGAAGCGCAGCCAAGGAATTGGGCGCTCGCAGGACACAAATAAATGAAATGCGCACCGAAGGGGACACTGCACTGATAATTGCAAAGGCGCCTGTGAAGGAGCTTATTGGATTTTCAGCCGCAATCAGAAGCGCAACGCAGGGGCGCGCCGTATGGACCGCGGAATATGCGGGCTATGAGAAACTCCCAAGGGAATTGCAGGCGCAAGTGGTAAAGGAAACAAGGCAGAGAAAGGGAATGGACATTGAAGTTAAGCCCTATCAGTTCTTCCTGGAATCGTAAAAATAGAACGCTTTTTAAACCTTTTTGAATGAAAATAATAATATAGTAAACTCTAATTAACCTTCACTGGTTTATCATTAGGTTAATTGTGTTCAAATTTAGGGAAACCTAATGCAATTGTTTCGGAGGATGAAATTATGGCGGATAAACCACACATAAATTTGGTTTTCATTGGCCATGTTGACCATGGCAAGTCCACACTAGTGGGAAGGCTTTTGTATGACACTGGAGCTTTGAGCGAGCAGGATTACCGCAAGCTGAAGGCCGAAGCTGATGCTCAGGGAAAGAGCACATTTGTATTTGCATATGTAATGGACACATTGAAAGAGGAAAGGGAGCGCGGAGTGACAATCGATGTCTCCTACAAGAAATTCGACGGAAAGAAAAACAACTTCACAATAATCGACGCTCCAGGCCATAGGGATTTCGTAAAGAACATGATAACAGGCACTTCGCAGGCCGATGCCGCTGTTCTGGTTGTATCAGCAAAGGAGGGAGTGCAGCCCCAGACAAAGGAGCATGCGTTCCTTGCACAGGTAATGGGCCTGAAGCAGCTGATAATTGCAGTAAACAAGATGGATGAAGTGAAATACGAGCAGAAGGCATTTGACGCGCTTAAGGTGGACCTTTCAAAGCTCCTTTCTGCTGTCGGCTATAAGATGGACACCATTCTCTTTGTTCCGGTATCCGCATGGGTAGGGGACAATGTTGCAAAGGCAAGCAGCAATCTGGGATGGTACAAAGGCCCGACACTTGTTGAGGCCCTTGACACTGTTGTTGCGCCGAAGCCACCGACAGACAAGCCATTGAGATTGCCAATACAGGATGTTTACAACATAAAAGGAGTAGGAACAGTTCCTGTTGGAAGGGTAGAAACTGGAATAATGAAGCCAGGGGATTCGGTAATAGTAAATCCCCCAGGAGTGAGCGGCGAAGTAAAAACAATTGAAATGCACCACGAGCAATTGACACAGGCCGTTCCAGGGGACAATGTCGGCTTCAATGTAAGGGGAATAAACAAGGAAGACATAACACGCGGAGACGTTTTGGGCCACACAAGGGACCCCCCGACGGTTGTGAAGGACTTCATAGCGCAGATTGTTGTGCTGAACCACCCCACAGCGATTCCTGTGAATTACACGCCTGTGTTCCATATACACACGGCGCAGCTTTCATGCGCATTGACAGAACTGCAGAAGAAAATCGACCCCAAGACGGGCGCAACAGTGGAGGAAAATCCTAAGTTCCTCAAGACAGGAGATGCCGCAATAGTGAAGATTGTTCCCACAAAGGCGGTTGTAATTGAGGAATACAAGAAATTCCCGCAGCTGGGAAGGTTTGCCATAAGGGACATGGGGCAGACTGTTGCGGCAGGGATTGTAACTGCAGTAACTCTGAGGCCTCCGGGCGGAAAGTGAATCTTTGTTTTTGATTTTTTATCAAAATATATTTTCTTTTTTCAAAGGTTTTTTCTTTTTAGAAAGAAAAAAAGCTTGTTTTCTTTTTCCCAGGTTTTTCTTTTTTAAAAAGAAAAAGCTGTTCAAGACTTTTTCGTTAAAAAAAGTTTTGGGTGCAAAGGTGAGTCAAAATGCAAAAGGCAAGAATAAAATTAAGCAGCCCTGATTATGACACCTTGAACGGAATATGCACCCAGATAATTGATGTTGCCGAGCGCACAGGGGTTAAGCATTCAGGCAGCATCCCATTGCCCACAAAGAAGATGGTAATCCCCACAAGGAAGAGCCCTTGCGGGGGAGGCACGCACACCTTTGACCACTGGGAAATGCGCGTGCACAAGCGCCTTATTGACATTGAAGCTGATGAAAGGACTTTGCGCAGGATTATGCGCGTTGAGATTCCGAACTTTAGAAGGCTGAAAACCTTTGGGTTTTTGAAAAAACAAACTGGCAAACAAAAAAGAGAAAAACGCTATTTTTCAGGCATGTTGGATTTTGAGAAACTTGTTGATATTGTAGGGAAGGATCCTGAAAAGCGCAAATTGTTTAAGATTTGGGAATATGCTTCTGAACTCAGCGAAAAAAGGCTTGCTGAGAAGGGGATGAAGCCAGAGGCAATAAATTTTTTTGTTGACGAGGGCGTGCTTGTTGAACTGCCGGCCGGAGTTGAAGGCAAGAAATACTTCCTTAGCCAGGAGAGGGGCGCCTCGCTCCTTTCCAAATTCAAAAAGGAATAATTATAAGGCATTAAGCGCTAATTCTTTTGTATGCAAGCCAAACCCTTGGTAAAGCAACCTGTTGGAAAAGCCCGCAAATTGCGTTTGGATACTTTGCTCAGAATAAGGACTACCCAAAAATCATTAAGGAAA